>PRDV01000063.1 GCA_003174035.1 Candidatus Babelota bacterium | reverse complement strand
ATGTACAAAAAATGCCCCAGGCATCTATGTATGATATTATCAACTTAAGTATTACAGAAACCTTGAGTCGTACTATTTTAACGACCTTTGCAACAACGCTTGTGGTGATAGCGCTCTTTATCTTTGGTGGCGAGACGCTCCGGGATTTATCGCTGGCGCTCTTAGTGGGAATTGTTTTTGGCATTTATTCGACTATTTTTATTGCGACCCCGGTTCTTTATATGCTTTATAAAGATAAAGGCGCAAAAGCTTAAGGCACTCGTTTACGGTGCTTTTGAACAAGAGTACTGCATCGGTTACCGTACAAAGTCGTACATACTAAGCTACTAGTATACCAGAGAAACTAAGCGTGACGGGTGTCACGTAGTAATACAATCATTTTGGATATTGTTGTGGACATTGTCTTGGACAGTATCCCGGCGATGTCACAGGACGGTGTCCCCCGGACAGTGTCCCGGACAACGTCCGTTAATCAGATTCATCACACTGGCTCTATGCTCTTTATAGAGAGGGCATCAGTGCTTTCTGAAGGAGACTTTCATTTATGAACGAACAAGAATTGCGACAGTTAGGGCTTTCTGAATTACAAAGCCAAGCACGGCGTTTAGGGGTTGTGGGATCGTCGCTTATGAACAAAGATCAGCTTGTTACCACTATTGTTGATCTGCAAGCTCATCCTGAAAAAGAAATTGAAGTTGAAGGTGTCCTTGAAAAACTACCCGATGGATTTGGGTTTTTACGCTCAGCGCGCTATGATTATGTATCGGGTCCTGATGATATTTATGTTTCCCCCTCACAGATTCGGCGTTTTAATTTACGAACAGGGGACACGGTATCAGGGGTTATTCGTAAACCCAAGGATGGTGAAAAGTACTTCGCTCTCTTAAAAGTAAGCGCAGTTAATTTTAAAGATCCAGCTCTCCTTGCCGATAGATCCTTCTTCGATCGCCTTTCGCCTCTCCATCCTGATAAAAAGTTTAATTTAGAATATGATCCAACCTTCCTTGCAACGCGTATCATGGATCTCTTTACCCCGATAGGTAAAGGCCAACGTGGATTGATTGTGGCTCCTCCTAAAACGGGTAAAACGATGCTCCTCAGGGAAATAACCCAAACGATTATTGGCAATCATCCTGATGTCTATGTAATTGTATTGCTCGTTGATGAACGTCCTGAGGAAGTTGCTGATATGCGTCGATCGGTGAAAGGTGCCCATGCTGAAGTGGTAAGCTCAACATTCGATGAGCCTGCTGAACGGCACGTGCAGGTAGCTGAAATAGTCCTTGAAAAAGCCAAGCGCCTCGTTGAAATGGGCTACGACGTAGCTATTATCCTTGACTCAATTACACGTCTTGCTCGGGCATATAATACCATTGCGCCTTCATCGGGTAAGGTCTTAACCGGTGGTATTGATGCAACTGCACTCCAGCACCCAAAGCGCTTCTTTGGAGCGGCACGTAATATGGAAGAGGGTGGTTCTCTTACCATTATCGCTTCTGCCCTCATAGAAACGGGCTCTCGTATGGATGAAGTGATTTATGAAGAGTTTAAGGGTACCGGTAACATGGAAATCCATATGACTCGTAAATTAGCGAATCGCCGTACTTTCCCTGCATTTGATCTTCTTATGTCAGGTACACGACGTGAAGAGCTTCTTCTTCCTGAAGCAGAACTCAATAAGGTATGGGTACTAAGAAAGTTTCTCGGAACGATGAATACCGTCGAAGGCATGGAGTTTCTTATCGAGAAGATCAAGAAATTCAAGACCAACGAGGAATTCATAGATTCTATGAAGAAGACAAATGGAGCTGGCACTGCCTCAAAGGGCAGTGCTCGCACAGCTGATTTAGATTGATTTGCCTTAAGATTCTGTCAGATTGTATCGATGCATTGATGATACGCGTATGATTACGGGGTTTTACGCACATCCAGAAATGGAATAAGGGTGGGATCTATAGCCTTAAGCAATTGCTCAAATTTTTCTATACTGGGAAGATGTTTTGATTGCTCATATTGTGCATATTCGTTGAGTGATTTTGCCTGTAAGTGTTGTGCAACCTCTTCGAGATTCAAGCTCATTTTCTGTCGCTGTCTTCTTAAAATTAAGGCTATTAATTGCTTCGCATCATTGCTGCTTATAAAAACGATGCTGTCAGAAACCGAAACATCGACAGCAAATCCTGGGTTTTCTACGAATAGCTCTATAGCATCCTTTATGGTTTCAGGTATTTCCTCTTTGCTTGTTGCTTGTACCATAAGATCCAGAAACGGTATTTCAGCAAGCCAGAATTCATCCTTATTGGATTTCCATATTTTTCCAGCGATTTTCATAAAAACTCCTTTGCAATTCTCGCAAAATTTACATAAATATATGTAAAAAGTCAAGCGAACTTTTTAATACTCTTCTACCTCGAAATCGGTTATAGCTAAATCGGAGGTAACAGGGCATTTGCCATTAAGTATGCACCCGAGTGATTTTCTAATTACTTCTTTATCAAATTTGAAAGTTTCTGAATATTTATCCTCGTTTGCCCATTGTTTTTCTATCGATTCGATATAGGTTTCTAAGGTAGGGACTTGGATAGTCGGAAGAAACTTATATACTGTTCGCGCTATTATCTCATTAAAACTCGAGAACAGTTCGCGTGTTACACCGATATCGGCGTATTCTGGACAGAAGGTTGGAGCTGGAAGTAGATCTTGCTTAATTGACTGCAAAAAGGTAATGACATTCTCAAGCTCTTCACGCATTATCCAAATACATATGTTATCTTTTCTATGTTGGTGTGCAACTTTATAGCAAAATCTTTTTTTACGCTCATAGAGGAAATCAAAAACAAGCTTGCTGATGCGGGGCAAATCGCTGTATGCGACTGGCACATACAATTTTACGAGTGATAAGTATGAACCTTGATAGCCAAACGTTACTTCAACGTATGTCCAATCATAATCGTTATTTGTGTTAAATCTATGGCCGTCATGTCTGAGTGGCTGGGGATATGATTCTTTAAGTTCTTCAATATGCTTTCTCAGGCTCTCTAACTCTTGCCAGTAGACCGCATGTTTTGTTTTAGACGATTCATCCCCCGCCTTTGAGTCGTCGTAACCGACGAGATTTTTATAAAGATCCATATAGTGAGGAAATTTTCCCTGGTTGAAGAGTTCTTTGAATTCAAGTAATCGCCCATTTACGCGAGCGATTTTGGATTGTTGCGTCATTATTGGTCCTTTCTAAATTGAATTTTAGATAATGCACTGCCTGTGTGTAAACTTCTTATTTGACATAAGAAGTTTTTAAATTCCTTGCCGTTTGTTATAAGTATTTTCGGCGCCTAGTATATGGTGCTCTGTCAAAAAAATCAAATTTTATTGCATTATTTAGATTTTGCTCATATAGTATAAGAAAATTTCTTATTTAAGGAGGCTTGCTCATGGAAGTGCATATTTCAAAACTTGAAAGTTTGGAGGATCTTGGCAGTAACGGAATAAATTGGAAGGGCACTTGCTGTTTTGATTATTGCCCGGGGGTTTAGATGTTGAATAATCATACAACTCAGGTTTTATCAAGGACTCTTCCAATAAGTGTGGATACATGCTGCGGAAAACTATTAAAGTTTTCGTTTGCAAAACCTTGCGAAAAATGCAAAAATTTGAAAATGAAAACTTTAAGTGCATTTACCCAAGCTCTCTTATCCCGCGGTAAGTATTTTTTCTCAAAAAAAGAAGCTCTCGCTGCATTGAATATAAGTGAAAATCAATTTGTATTTCAGGCCTATCGGCTTTCTAAAAAAAAGCAGATACGAAGACTTACACGAGACTTTTTTATGATTATTCCCGCAGAATATTACGCTCTTGGTTCTCTACCGCCGCACTGGGTTATTGATGCTTTGATGCAGCATCTTGGGAGAGATTATTACATAGCATTGCTGAGTGCGGCTTCTCTTTATGGTGCAACAAATCAGCAGCCTATGGTCTTTCAGGTAATTGTCGATAAGCCTATGCGACGAATTATGTTGCCGAGAGGTGGTATAGAATTTCACAAAAAAATCGACTCTGAAAATTCCGCAGTTTCGCTCATTCCTGCCCCAACAGGGTATCAAAAGATATCTACAAAAGAGCAGACGATTATTGATCTTGTTCGCTATTACGAAGTTTCAGGCGGCATGAGCAATGTAGCTTTGATAATTAAAGAATTGGGCCCGGAATGTAGCGCAAAATTGTTTAAAGAAGCTCTTAAAAAAGAAAAAAACACCGCTCTGCTGCAAAGGCTAGGTTATTTACTCGATTTTACAGGGCAGACTCAGTTAGCGCGAGCAGTAAAAGAAGAGCTGGCTAAAAGAAGATACTATTTTGTGCTATTGAGGCCTGATTATTACAAGAAGGCGGGTGAAAGGCTTTTGGGGTGGAAATTAATTTTAAATGATTACGTGGAGTTATAATGATACCAAAGACATATATCACTGAGTGGACACATGTTGTACCATGGCAAGAAGAGAGGCAAGTTGAGCAGGATCTTATCATTACAACAGCGCTGCTTAAATTATACAGTAACAAAGCCATCCAAAATGCGCTTGCTTTTCGTGGAGGCACAGCGCTTAATAAATTGTTTTTTGCAAAACCTACACGCTATTCTGAAGATATCGATTTGGTTCAAATAAGAGGTGAACCTATAGGACAAGTTAGCGAACTCCTTAGAAAAGAGCTAGATCCATTTTTGGGAAAACCTTCAAGGGATTCATCATATGGCCGAATTACTTTTACCTATAGGTTAATCGGGGAGGATGGTCGACCGCTAAAACTAAAACTTGAGATTAATACGAGAGAGCACTTTTCGGTACTTGGTTTTCTGGATAAACCTTTCTCGAGCTCATCATCGTTGCATTCGGGAGAAGTAATTATCAGAACATATAATTTAGAGGAATTATTAGGAACAAAACTTCGGGCACTTTACCAGCGAAGAAAAGGTCGAGATTTATTTGATTTACATATTGCTTTATCCAAGATGCCAGAACTTAATCATGATATGATTCTGAAATGTTTTGTTCATTATGTAAAAATGGAGGGACGGCAGATCTCGCGAAACGAATTTATCATGAATCTTGAAGAAAAACTTCTAAATTCAGAATTCAGGAATGATATTTTGCCGCTGTTAGCGCCCAATGAGTCATTTGATCCTGATATAGCATATGAGCGGGTTAAAAGGGATCTCATCGAAAAATTATAGTCTAGAGGCTGTGGACAGCTAGCTGTTTTGAGCAGTATAGCTATAGAAGTGGTTGAAGTTTTTGTTTTCAAATCTTTGCGTTTTTTGCAAAGTTCTGTAAATGAAAACTTCAAAAATATGAGGAGAAAATTAGATAAGATAATGGTCGATGAAGTACTGAATATAGGTTGATATATGCGTTAAGTGATAAAAAAAATCACCTAAAGGACATGGATGTGTATAAAGAATACTTAGATACACTAAGATCTCAAGGAAAGATATCCTTCAGCTTTGCTCAGATCCTTGGTGATTTAAAAGTCGACGCTCAAAATATAAGAGCTGGACTTTATCGCTGTAAAAAAGAAGGAAGGCTTATTAGCCCTGCAAAGGGTCTTTATATAATTGTACCACCTGAGGATCGACCGTATGGTTCAATCCCTGCCGAAGAATTAGTGCCTATTCTAATGCGGTATCTCAATTTAGAATATTATGTATCTCTTCTTTCAGCAGCAGCTTTTTACGGTGCTGCCCATCAAAAAGTAGCAAGCTTTCAAATCATTACCACAAAGCAATTACGGCATCCTATGGTATTTGGACGGGTAAAAATAAATGCTATATATAAGAAAAAAATAAGTGGGTTACCACTACGGGACTTCAAAGTTGCAACAGGATATTTAAAGGTTGCCAGTCCAGAATTGGTTGCGTTTGATTTGTTCAAGTATCCTTTAAAATCTGCAGGCCTGAACCATATAGCAACAGTTCTGTATGAGTTAAATGAATCTTTAGATCCTGATAAGCTTATCGAACTTGCGGAATCTATGGCAACCTTGGGCTGGTTGCAACGATTTGGTTATATTTTAGGAAGAGTCGGTTCTATGGATGAGGAGAAAGCAAGAACCATTATTGATAAATTGCAGGGGTATTTAAGTGGTAAGTACTTATTTTATGTTCCTCTTGCTTCAGAAATGCCAAGAAGGGGGTATCCGTATATAAAGAAATGGAAAATAATAGAAAACATTGATATAGAAAGTGACTTATGAATGTAGAGGGCTACAAAATTACTTGGAATTTTGATGAAACTTTTGATTCGTGCAGGCTTATGTAATTAGCAAGATATCTTGAGATTAGTACATTGAAAGCGTATGAGGGATTTAAATATGCAAGTTGAGGCAAGTGCTAAGCCTGAAAGGCTAGAAGACCTTGGCAGAGTGAGAGAAAAGTTAGAAAAACTCTTTGAACAGAGTGAAGCGTTGCAAGCGGGGAGAATGCATGATGAGCGGTTTATGGAGATTTATGAAAAGGGTGACAATTTGGAAGATTTGTATATGTCGTTAAAATACCTGCACTATGAGTTATTCGATTGTCTTGTTATTGCACGAGGCACTATTGATTAATGATATATCAAAAAGGTTTGAAGTTTTCATTCGCATAAGTTTGCGAAAAACGCAAAGATTTGCAAACGGAAACTTCAAACCTTTCGATAGAAATTCTTACGGATCGCATTTTAAATCAATCAATCTTGATATATTTTTTTATAAAAAGTTTTCACATATTGCATTTCTGGTTGCTTTTATGTTAGACTGTTATTAAAGCAGAATGAACAAATATAACAAGGAGACTTTTATGAACCGGGTGCACATCACAACTTTAAGTATTTTGCTGTTTAGTCTGTCAAGCTGGGCTATGGGACAAGGTATCTTTGAAGGTGTTTCTACACTACCTGCAAATATATCAGAAGAGCAAAAAGCAGCAATAGAAGGGATGCTTAAAACTTATGATGTAAAATTGTCACCAGCAGTTAATGAATTAAGCAAAAAGGTAGCTTTTGGTATAGCGCTTCCGGGTGAATTAGCTATCTTTCTCAGGCTGATGGGTGCCGCAGAAATGTATGCACAAGAATTTGCGCATAAAGCAATTGAGAACAGCAAAAAAAGCGAAGTGCCGCTTTCTTCGGAATCACTTACTGGCATTCTCAAAGAATTGGCAACAAGATTAAGCGAACTTAAAATTCTTAAAGACGCAAATGCTTTACATGCAGCTGTTCTTGCAAGCAGTCCACAAAATCCAGAAATTAGCGAATGGATCAAAGAGGTACTATCCCAATCCACTCCACTTGAAACCGACCTTTATAAACAGGCAGGAATATATGAGGTTAGTCCTTTATTTTTAATTCTATTTTTGGGAAGGGTTGATCTTAGAAATTTCTTGAAGCCCACTGACCTTATGGAAGCACCTGTTGAAACATTGTATCGACAAGACCTTATTAAAGCTGCTGAGGATAAGCGTAAAAGAGGGCTTTGGAAGCCAAGTGCCTATTATTTACAAAATATACGATCTACTCCAACTGAACATACCCAGGAAATCGTGCATATAATGTCTCTGATAAAGAGCGATGCTGGGTTTAAGGCTCAATTTGAAAAAGACAACCCATTGTTCTACACATGGCTTATAGAAAAGGGCCAACATACGAAGGAAACATAACTCCTATGCTTAACCTATGCTTAAACTTGAACAAAGGAAGCTGCAATTAGCTGCTGGTGGGTTTGCAATTGCTGCTTGGGAATCAGAAAGTGCCTGCACAATTAATGGTGTGTGGCATGAGCAAAATTATTCCTTCTCTTTAGGTGATAACGGACTTTGATTTGTGAGATTTCACAAGTTCTATGAGTTTCTCTAATTTTTCACGTTCTAATTGATCAAGACCAGCCAAGGCTTCTTGGAGTTCTGGTATTTCTTGAGGTTCGGGTCTCTCGCGAAAATGTGGAGTGGCAATAAAGAGTAACGATAGTAGTGACGGTAAGGATATTTCAAAATCTCTTATCTGATGAAGATATCCCTGTCTAGCTTCAAAATCATGAGTAAATAACGTATTACCCGCTAAATTAATCGCACTTTTACAATAGTATGTTCTAGTGCCAGTTAAAATTGCTTGATCTTCCTGATAACCATCATAGATGTCTAGTAGAACCAGTTTGTGATGGCGTTTCCCTATTTCGTCGTCTTTGTCAGTATCATCTCCAAAAAAGCCATAGGGCAGGATTCCGCTGCCATAAGCAAAGTAAATAGAATGATAGATATCTTTTGACTTCATGACAATTTCCTCATCACTATTGCGGGTATAATTAGGTTCAGTTTTCTTTAAACCTTTCGCATTACACTTTAAATCTCTCACATTTGATCGATGTATACGCTCAAGGTCGCAAAAATAGAGGGCACCACCTGAACAAGGCATATGGAGACTCAGTCCATAAGGGTCAAAAAATATAGATTTCGGAGTATGGTGAAACCTAAATTCTCTAAGCATCAGCTTTCTACGCATGTCATAGATATGTATTCCATCCGAGGCACTGGCCACAATAACCATGTCATCGCGTGGGAAATTACCAACATAGGTACAGCCTGTCAACTTAAATAGTTGCTGAGGTTTTTCTTCTAAGCGTTCTAAGTTCACGCAGCAAAGATCACCATTATACTCAAAAAAAATTAATGGCAGGGATACATGAAAAAAAATAGCTGTGCTCCTTCCATACCATCGACACAATTTATATGATTGCAGTAATTTATATGTTTTCATGTCATAAAGATCTCCATTCACCGCAAAATAGTCTCCGGGAGGACTGACTGAGATATCAATGAGACATCTATCGATGAATAATGTATGAAGTACTTCAAGGGTGTCGTAGTCAAGAATGTAGAGGTCTGTAGCAGGTGTGCGTCCTGGGTGACGAGTTGGGAGAAAAATACGTCGGGCTTCAGTCGAGATGGCTACAGGATATTCATCAATTGAGCTACCAAAAGTAATAAAATCGGTCTTAAAAGTTCTCAATAACTCAAGGTGTGCATGTACTTCAAATACTTCTTTGTACAGGCCACGCTTTTTTTCATCTGATCGTACCAAAAAATGTGACAATGCTTTCTGTTCTGCAGCAGGCAGCGCAATTAATTTCTTCAGTAGCGATGGTGAAAAGTCTTTATCAACCATTGATTCTATTTTTTGTAGCGTTAGGTTTCGCAAAGAGCGCATTTCGAGTGATTGCAAGGGAGAGAAAGAAAGAAGAGTAAGGTAAAAAATTTTCCATACCATTGAAAGCTCCCGTATAACTTTCTTCTTAGCGATCTCAAGTTTACCATAAAAGAGAGGAATGCTATACATATTTTTAAAAAATCCCCGAGCCAACCATTTATCTGAGCTCAAAAATTGTACTTTTTGCTATCGATGAAAGGCAAGAATGTCCGGAATTTATGTGTTTAAACGAGACTGTTTAGGGCGGACAGCCAAGCGAGCGCGAGCGAAGGATGAAAAAGCAATCGCTGTATTGTCGACATGAGCACACAATCCCCAAAAGAAATGGTAAGCAAGAAGTTATTGCCTACCATGTAACTATACTTTGGTCTTAATTTATTCTATTAAATTAGGATTTCATTTGAGCCCCTGTTTTAGCCCCATGTCGTAATAATATTTCACGCTCTGCGGAATCACCAGCAAGATCTAATGCGGTGAATGTCCTGCCATCTGGTGTGACTATTATAGCGTTCACATTAGCACCATGATCTAAGAGTAATTGGATCGTTTTAGGATTTCCGCCAGCTCTACCGTACGTTGTAGCTGCAGCCATTAGTGGAGTCATTCCTGATTGAGGATCTCTCGCATTAACGTCGGCTCCTGCTTCTAAAAGGGATTTTGCCCTCGTATATTTTTCTTGATCGGACTTGTTCATATGTGCTGCTAAATATATTTCCGGCTTTCCAGCTTCCCATGCTCTTTGTGCGGCTTGGTGTGCTAGTTCTTCTTTTTGAGTCTGTGTTAATTTTTCCATACAAAGGATAGTTGGTGCCAATAATAAAACTATGGTGAAAGTGGCAAGTTTAAAATCAAACATGATGATCTCCTTTATGTTACATTAAAATAGCGTTGACTGTCGTTTTCTACTTTTGTGCTTTTAAGAATCTAAGTTGTTTTTTATAACGCTCAAGCGTGCGATTTAATCTTTCATATGCAGATGGATTATCTTTTGAGAAGTTAACTGCAACAAGCGCTTTTTTTGCATTCTCAAGGGATTGCACTGATTCTTCCCGATTTTTAATAAGATCAGCTTTTTGCATGCCTTTTTTGCTCATTGCAAGACCAAACCAATCCTCGAGACGTGATTTAGCTCTTTGTCTAACTTGGGATGGTGTTGAAGGTTGTTTCATTGTTTGTAAACGCTTCAAGAGTCTTTCATTGAGCTGTATTGATCTTTCTATTCTTTTAAAAATAGGACTATCTGATTTAATTCCTTGTTTCTCGAGAGCTGCAAGAATTTTTTTCCAATCGCCCAGCGCTTTTTGTCGCCGTTCAACTCGCTCAGCTAAAGTTAAGCTTTTAGATTGAAGAGCTGGTTTGGTTGTCTTTTCTTGAGATTGGGGCTTCATAGCCTGTATAGCCATGCCTGCGAATAACACTGATGATAATAGTATTGAGTATTTCATGAAGAACCTCCTTTAGATTAATTTGTTTTATATTTTTTATCATACCAAAATGAGAATAGAAAACACAATGGTATGTTTCAACATGGTATGTTTCATGTCGAAAAGTATTTTTAAAATTTACCTGATATCCAAAGAAAAGTCCGACCATTCTTGCTTCATCGCCTTATAATGCCCCACAAAGGCAATCATCGCCCCGTTATCAGTGCAATAGGCAGGTGATGGCGTGAAAAATGCTTTTTTGTGATGCTCGCTAAAGTTCATGAGACGGGCGCGCAGATATTTATTGCAGGCAACCCCACCTACGAAAGCAATTGCCTGTACAGGGTATTCCTTAAGTACCAAGGCTAATTTTTGTTCAAATATATCGCCCACGCACACAAGGAGGGAACTTGCTACTTGCTGCTTTAAAAGAAGATCATCCTCTTTTAAAAACGTTTTACTTTCCATAGCATAGGCTTCTCGCTTTACCAGATCATAGAGGACAGCGGTTTTAAGCCCTGAAAAGCTGAAGTTGAGGCTATGGGGAGTGGATCGAGGATACTCAAAGAAATCTTGGAATCCAACTTCTGCGGCAAGCTTTTCAATAACTGGCCCGCCAGGATAAGGAAGGTGCATGAGCTTTGCAACCTTATCAAACGCTTCTCCTGCAGCATCATCGAGTGTTTGACCAAGTAAGGTATAGCGGCCATAATCTTCTACGATATAGAGCGCGGTATGACCTCCTGAGGCCGTGATGCACACAAAAGGGAAAGGAATAGTATGCTCTATGCAAGCAGAGAAGATGTGACCTTCAAGATGATTAACACCAATGAGTTTTTTATCGAGCGCATAAGCAACTGCTTTTGCAAAGCTGAGGCCCACAAGCAGTGATCCAGGAAGTCCCGGGGTGTACGTCACTGCGAGTGCGTCCAGATCGCCAAGCTCTATCTGTGCTTTATAAAGAGCGGCGGTCACGATGGGTCTGATCTTTTCAAGATGGGAGCGACTGGCAACTTCCGGCACTACGCCGCCAAAACGGGCATGCAGTGCAGTTTGCGAGAAAAGTTCATTAGAAAGAATTCCCTTATTCGTGCTAAAAACGGCAGCTGCTGTTTCATCACATGATGATTCGATGCCTAAGATGGTGTAGTTCATTGGGGTGTGAATACCTTTTAATTAGTAAAGATTTCTCCCCGTGTTCGACTCACGATTTGGTCAATATGAGAAATCATCGTATACTGATACAAAGCTTAGCGCAAATGTGCCTCTTTTTCAAAAAAGTTTTGGGAGAACTCAATGTTTGCTTTTATTAAAAGATATCTAGAGCGTTTATTGCTTTCTGAGCGCTCTTCACAGAAATTAGCAGCCTCCTTTAGTGTGGGGACGTTTATAGCATGTACCCCGACAATCCCCTTTCAGACACCCTTGTTATTTGTAGTGAGCTGGTTGTTTGGGTTGAATGCTGCAATTATGTTTTCTGCGGTCTATATCATTAATAATCCATTCACGATGATACCTATCTATATTATTGGGTATGCGATTGGAGCCTGGTTTTTTGAACGACTTTTGCATATATCATTAATGCCCTATAATCCAGCGTGGGTTACTAAATTTAATGCCTTTATATCCAAGTATATTGCGATTGAAAAATATTTGGGCTCGGGATTCTGTTTGTGGTATTTGCTGTTTGGTGGCTTTCTCTTTGCTTTGCTGGTAAGTGTGCCGATGTATCCGCTGTTAAAATATGTCTGTGATCGTCTTATTGCTCAACTGGAAAAGAGAAAGACTTTATGAAGATCATAGCGCAGAATAAAAAGGCATTTCATGATTATGATATCCTTGAACGGATTGAAGCGGGTATTGTGCTTACCGGTGATGAGGTCAAAGCCCTCCGGGCGGGCCATATTTCTTTAATTGGGTCCTTTGCAACCGTGCACCACAATGAACTTATGCTTATTAATGCGCATGTTACCCCCTACTCGCACGCGTATACAAAGGGGGATGAATTTTCACGACGGTCACGAAAGTTACTTTTACACCGTAGGGAATTGAATAGAATTATAGGTGATATTTCAAAGAGGGGGATCACTATCGTGCCCCTTAAAATCTATTTCAATAATAAAGGCAAAGTGAAGGTAGAAATAGGTATTGCGAAACACAAAAAAGCGTACGGTATAAAGCAAGAAATTAAAGAACGAGATATAGCCCGCCAAACACGACGAGAATTGCGGGAAAAATTTTAAGGAATGGTATGAAACAATCGGGATTATTAACCAAAACACGAAAAGAAGTCTCTCAGCAGGAAGCGAGCGTTAATGCACAACTCCTTGAACGAGCTGGATACGTCAATAAACTCATGGCAGGGGTGTATAGTTATTTGCCGCTCGGCTTAAGGGTGCTTCATAAAATTGAGCACATTGTACGCGAAGAAATGAATAGCCTCGGGGCGCAGGAAATCCTCATGCCTGCTTTGCAGCCACGAGATTCCTGGGATGTAACTGGTCGTTGGAATACCGTTGATGTATTATATACACTGAAGGCTCATGAGCGGGATCTTTGCTTGGGACCGACTCATGAAGAGATTGTAACCCCTCTTGTTGGCGGGTATATTGCATCCTACAAGGATTTGCCACGAGCTGTATACCAGATTCAAACCAAGTTTAGAAATGAGGCACGCCCTAAATCAGGCCTTCTGCGGGGCCGGGAATTTCGCATGAAGGATTTGTATTCCTTCCATGCGCAAGAGAAGGATTTAGACGAATATTATGAAAAAGTAACGGCCACCTATCTTCGTATTTTTGAGCGCTGTGGGCTAGGTGCTCTTACCTATCTAACTTATGCATCCGGAGGGATTTTTAGTAAATACTCCCATGAGTTTCAGACCATTACGCCCTTTGGAGAGGATACGATTTTTATTTGTGAACCGTGCAAACTTGCAATCAATCAGGAAATTTTACAAGATCAGCCTACCTGTCCAGGCTGTAAGACTGACCAGTTAGTTGAGCAAAAGGCCATTGAAGTGGGCAATATATTTAAACTAATGTATCGGTTTTCGCATCCCTTTAGTCTTACGTATAGCGATGACCAAAATGTCAGCAGAGATATCCCTATGGGTTGCTATGGATTGGGAACCTCCCGTCTTATGGGGGCAATAGTAGAAGTTCTTCATGATGAACGGGGTATTATGTGGCCGCGAGAGGTTGCTCCCTTTAATGTACATTTGCTTTCCCTCTCTAAAAAGCCTGAAATAAGTGCCCAAGCTCATGAGTTATACGTACGTTTGCAGCATGCCGGCATTGAAGTTCTTTATGACGACAGGGAATGTTCTGCTGGGGAGAAGTTTGCCGATGCGGATCTTATTGGTATTCCTCTGCGGCTTGTTTTTAGTGATAAAACAGTCGCACAAGACTCAGTTGAGGTAAAAATGCGTGGCGCTCAAGATGCCAACTTGGTGTCTATCGAAACATTGATGGAATTTTTGTGCCAACAAGGTCTGTAAATGGCGCTTTGAGCGAACTAGAGGGTCTTTTCTAAAAATAGTGCTAGCGTTTTTTCTTTTTTTGGGGTACGTTGAGCTCTAGGAATTGTATGTGTTGTTTCAAACTCATGTATATGCTTATTGCTTCAATTATAAGCTATAGATGAGTCAAACTGAAGGAGAGGATCATGAAAAAGGGTATCATAACAGCATTGGGCCTTGTGTCATTGCTCGTCTTGAGCTATGTTGGTATTGCACAACTAGGCTCGGTTAAAAAAGATATTGTGAAAGACTTAGAAGAAGAATCAAAAGAGGAAGAAACGATGCCAGAGATTACGTTGCCTTCAGGGCTGAGATATCGGATTGACAACCATGGTACCGGTGAGGAATCACCAAAGCCGGGACAGACCGTCACCGTGCATTACACCGGTTGGCTTGATGATGCTGGTAAGTTAGGCACTAAGTTTGATAGTAGCGTTGATCGCGGGAGACCATTTTCCTTTGTGATCGGCGTTGGTCAAGTGATTAAGGGCTGGGATGAAGGAGTTCTTTCAATGCATAAAGGTGAAAAAAGGCATCTCATCATTCCACCAGCGTTGGGCTATGGGGCCCGTGGTGCAGGAAACCTTATACCACCTGATGCAACGCTTCATTTTGATGTCGAATTGCTTGATTTCAAGTAACGTAGTAAAATAATGACAAGGGGGTTCAAAAGACTCCCTTGTTTTTTACGGATCTGGCTATTGACTTTATTTTTTGTATCAGTTAGAATAATAATAATTCAGTTTCTATTCAGTTCTTTGAAAGTTTCGGGGGCGTACTGGCTTCGACGTGATGTAAGAAGCATAGAGAGCATGTCGAGCTTTTACTTGGTGCTCGTTAAATAACAGGTAAAACAATAAGTGCAAACTTTAGCACGGGCGCTCAGGCGTCAATCGCTGCAGCTTAAGGGCTGACAGCATCTTGTTCGTTTTATATGCCTATGGATAAGGCGAACTCGTATTACCCAGTATAGGACGTCAAGCAAGGTTCATTTGGTCTGTAGCTTGAATGATCACAAACCAGACTTATAAAGAGAACGTGTCTTTAAGGGCCTTTATGAGAATTAAGAAAGACTAAACATGAAGCGCTCTAGGCGGATTGTGTTGCGGACATGGGTTCGACTCCCATCGCCTCCACCAATTAATTTAAATTCTTGAGAGACTACTTTATGAATACCGGCATTACTGAGTTATTAAAAGACAAAGTTGTTGCGGTAATTTCTGCCTTGGTTCCCCATGCTAAAATTTACTTATTTGGCTCTAGAGCCCGTGGAACAGCAGGAGAGAGATCAGATATTGATCTTGCTCTGGATGCTGGTGAAAAATTGAATTTTAAAGAGTTGGCGAGGTGAATAGCGTAATGGAAGTGCTTAGTACACCTTATACTATTCAGGTCGTAGACCTTAGAAATGTACTCAGAAATTTTGCGAGATAAAGTCGTATGGAAAGCTTAAATAGCATTGGTTAGCTTGCATCATCCAAAATCAATGAAAATTATTGACAAATTAACTTTTAAATTAGTACGCTAAGAATAGAACTATACAAGAATAGCGGGAGGCGAACCGACCTTAGGGTTGTGTTTGTTTCATCAGCTTAATGCGCAAGTCGAGTAAGATGACCCCTGTGCTCGTAACAAATGGGTTGAGTTATGCGTGGAACAAGAGTCCACGAACATCGGATCAAAAGGATTCGCTGTACTTATGAGCTCCAAGATATTCTCTTGATCTGTATGCTCATAAGGTAGCAAGAGGATGTAAGGTGAGTAGTAGTTGTATCCTTACTGATGATTAAACTAATGAGGAATTGTAAGCCTGTGTCTTTGCAGAGTGATTCCTGACAATCAAAGACTAAACTTGAAGTGCATAAAGTAGTGATGAAACAAATATGAGTTGTTTGTAATTCATGCGCCTCCATCGATTTTTCCCGCGATTACCGTGATTGTTCTATTTTCTTTGTTGGGTTTTGGGTGAATTCTTGATTTTCCTCATATGCTGCGCTATTGTAGTACTATGAGATCGGGATAAGGTGTTCATCGTGATTTCATGTAACCAGAACACTAGCAAGAGAAAGATCATTTCGTTTATATGAATCGTGAAATAATCCAATCCTATCATCCAGGACAGCTAGCCTATATTTTCCTTGTAATCCTTTTTTTTGTAGTGCAGCTCTTTGGCGTTCTTCCCCTATGGTGGAAATACGTACCCCTTCTGCTGGCATTTGCGCCGATTGCCTATGAAGGTATCTATGAACTCTTTTTTCAGCGCCAAATCAGCACGGAATTTTTCTTAATTATTGCGACGGGCATTGCGCTTGCTGGTCATGAAGAGGCTGCTATTACGGTAGTACTTATCATAATGCTTATCGCTCATTATATTGAAGACCTCATAAAAGAACGCACCCAGAAATCTCTTGAAAGCCTGGTGAAATTGATTCCCAGCCAAGTACTTATAAAAGAAAATGGTGAAGAAAAAGAGGTCCCGGTTGAAACGGTGCGACCCGGTATGCTTATCATGATTAAAACAGGTGGACGTATTCCCGTCGATGGAACTATTGTAGAAGGGGAAGCCAGTATCCAAGAGGCTTTTTTAACAGGTGAAAGTGAAGCGAAAGCAAAAGGAGTTGGTGAATTTGTATTCGCGGGAACCTATTTGGAAGCGGGAGGCATTACTATTGAAGCTCAAAAAATTGGAGAAAATACTTTTTTTGGTAAAATTAGTGCTCTTTTGGAAGCTGCAGGAGCAACGAAGGCCCATATAGTACGTCTTACCGACCGAATCACGGCTATTTTTACACCTGCCTTTTTACTATTTATAGCTATAGTATGGCTCTTTACCCATAACTTAAACACGATTATTACCTTATTGATATTTGGTTCACCACTTGAGCTTTCCTTAGTAACGCCCTTAACGTTGTTATCAGCATCGGTTGCAGCCTTTAGGCGAGGAATATTGGTAAAGAGTGGAGGATCACTCGAATATCTCGCGGCAACTGATACGATGATTTTTGATAAGACGGGGACGTTAACCATGGGAATGCCAGAAGTTGTTTCCCTTACAAGCCTTGAGGATGGTTATACTCGACAGGATATTCTGGCCATTGCTGCTATGGCTGAAAAAAAATCGGGACACGTCCTTGCACGTGCTATTATTCAGGAGGCTCATAAAGAACAGATTGTGGTTGCTGATCCTGATACCTATGTGTCATTAACGGGCCATGGAATAACGATAACTTCACAAGGCAAGACCTATCTTGTAGGCAATCGACACTTCATTGAGGCAAAGGAGCACGGCAATATAAGCTTGCCCCCCAGTTGTAGAATTGAGCCTAACTTAACGACGTTTTATGTCGCGACGGCCCATACTGTTATAGGACAGATATGTCTCGCTGATAGGATTAAGCCTGAGGCCCGACAGGTAATAGATCAATTAAAGGCGCGTGGCATTGATAACTTTATGCTTCTCAGTGGCGATAAACTCGAGGTTGCCCGACAGGTTGCATCGGAGTTGGGCATTCCTCAAGCGCAAGGGATGGTTATGCCCGATGAGAAATTGGCGATGCTTAAACAGTTACAAAACTCTGGCCATAATGTTGCTATGATAGGTGATGGAATCAATGATGCTCCCGCACTTAGGCAAGCTCATGTGGGAATAGCCATGGGAGGTATGGGTATGGAGCCTGCAATTCAGGCTGCTGATATTGTACTCATGTCTGAGAATTTAGATCAAATAGTGTTCCTGGTTGATCTTGCTCACGCGACTATGCATACAGTAAAGCAAAATCTTATTGTTGGATTTGCACTCACCCACGCATGTGGCATAGTGCTGGCCCTTCTTGCTTATCTGACGCCTATTCAGGCAGCTTTATTTCATGCGATTCCGGACTTTTTGATATTACTCAATGCGGCAAGGCTCGTTAAATTTAAGTCCCTTGCTTGAAGCCGGGTTCTCTCATACTATGCTTGCGCTCAATCAGAAGACCGAAGCGATGTGCTTTCATTATTTCATGGAAATGGCGTGGGCCTAAGTATATTACTTAATTGCGCAGCATTGGTTTTCTCTTGAAGAAGCTATTCGTTGAGTTCTCTTACTAGGGCACGTAAGAAGGCGACTCGTGCATGTGGTACTGTCCATGTGATTCGTTCCCTCACTTTCTGATAGCATATCGTTTTTACTATAAGTGCATACATCTTGTTGTATTTGCATACGTTTAGTCCTATGATACGTTGACCGTGGAGAATAATGACATTGTATTTCTTCAAGTTCAACAATGTGGGGCGGCATGTTGCACGGTGGGATGTTGATGATGTATTTATTTTTCTTGCAGGTGAACCCGTCAGCTTCAGCAGCATTTTTTATGAGCTTCATGAGTAATGGAAGCTTCTTAATAAATCTCGCAAGCATGAATTGTAAATGATTTGGGCTTTGCCAATCAAGCAGTATACGAGCCTGCATGATGTGAGGGGCTGCCGGGAAGGTTCGCTTTGAGAGGAAAGGTATGCGGGTGTGCGGAGGTGTGCAAGCATAGGATTCCCAATACAGCGCTTGGACGTCTCCTACTTGAAAAATGTCCGATGATGAATAGAAGTTGTATACCTCCTTAAACAATGGTTCATTTACAAATGGCTTAGTGACCTCCTGCACGGGAGGTGCAAGCATTATAAGCTTATCCACTTTAAACGTAGTATCATTGCATGCTTTTGCTACAGATGCCAAATTGAGCGCTACATTACTACCATGGCTGTGGGTAATAATGGTCAAGGGGCCTGAATGATTTTTAAGGATTTCGTAGAGCTGCTCAGCTGCTCGTAAGCGGTCGGGAAACGTCAATTGTCCAGGCCAGCTGTAAAAATAAAAAGATTCTCGTGGGAATGCTACAGGATCTGTTTCTGTTAATATATACCCTATGCGTGAAAGTACGGAGTTTGTCGTATTTGCAGATAGCGCGAGAATTCCTCTGCGATAATCAAGCTGATGCACAGATCTTGAAAGCATTGATGCTTTAGTCCCGTGAATAAAAACGGTTAAAGGTCCTTCAGGAAGGGCATGTTCTACAAACGTCTTTTGAAGAAGCTTTTTTTGACGTTGTTGATAGTAATAGTCAGATTGGCAGCCTGGCAAGAGAGCTACCATACTAAAAAATACTACCAACACCTGCGCTTTCACACCTAACTCCATTTTTTACGATCGCTTCCTTTTTCTGCCTTTCATTGATCGAGGTACGAAGGCAAACTTTTCAGAATTCACGATTAATGGCTTTGAATCGAATGGTATGTCGATTATTGCATGCCGAATGGTAATCGTTGCATCTGCAAGTAGGGTAAGTATATCAGGTAACATACGTAAAAAGCGAGGCTGAATAAAATCAGTGTGTGCGGGGCTTTGCCGATTGAGAAGAATCCGTACTTGCGTAAGCTGAGGTGCATCGGGAAATATTCTTTTTGAAAAAAACGGCAAGTTGCGATCAACGCTTACTTTTTTCGATTCAGTATATGCTCCTTGCGGGTCCGCAATTTGTACAAGATCTGCAGTAGAATAGAATGAGATGATTTTCTTAAAAATGGGCGAAGAGACGTAATGTGATGTTGCGTTTTGCACAGGCGCTGCCATGAGGATGAGGCGATCAATGGTGAATGAGGTATCTTTTTTTTCTTGTGCAATGTGTGCAAGATAGAGAATGACGTTACATCCATGACTATGGCCGATCAGGGTTTTAGGCCCAGGAATATTTTTCACCTCTTCATAAAGTGCATGAGCAGCTTTTTTCCGTTCATGAAAATCGAGATCTCCCGACCAACCAAAGCAATAAAAAGATGAGGCAGGAAACTGTTGAGGATGTGCACCGGTGAGCGTAGCTCCAATGCGCTTATAGCGATTGGTACAGGTGCTAAATTGATTAAGGCCTGGCTTGATGTTGCCGATATTCATCAGCGGAGAAATTACCGGAATTATGGTGCCATGGATAAAAATGGTGGTGGAAGGTGCATTATGCTCAGAACCATGGGCATGCAGCGATAGACCTGTGAAGCTGACAATAAGAATGAGTAAGGGAAAGCAGAGCATATACCAAACCTTATTTTTTTTGTAAATTCTGATTATAGTGTACGCAAAATTCGATAAAACCTCAAATCTGGATCCACCCCAGGGACGGTGCAGGATACTCAGAACTCTGCTACACTGAGCGCAAGACTATTTTTAAGCTAGGATTGTATGCTAGAACGAAAAAAACAGATTTTTGATGAGTTTGCACAGTATATTACCAAAGAGCGTCGGGAAAAAATTGAAAAGAATGCTCGTGAACGGACCCGTCACCTCGCGGTCGTGCTTGAAGATATTTATCAAGCACACAATATAAGCGCGGTGTTGCGGTCCTGTGATTGTTTTGGTGTTCAAGACGTGCATATAATAGAGCACAAGCATCGCTTTGAAGTACATGAAGAAATAGCCAAAGGGTCTGCGCAATGGTTGACGATACAGCGGTATCAAGAGCAGGATGGCAATGCAACAGCGAACTGTTTTAAGGAATTAAGGGCGAAGGGATATAAGCTGGTTGCCACCACACCTCATGAAAAAGATATGCTGATTGATGCCCTTCCTGTGGATCAAAAGATTGCATTAGTATTTGGTACCGAGCAGCATGGCTTAAGCTCGTATGCTCTTGAACATGCAGATGCTTTTGTAAAAATTCCGATGTATGGGTTTACTGAGAGCTTTAATATTTCGGTAAGTGCGGGCATATCATTATATGAGATCACCAAAAGAATGAGAGCTTCCTCATATCCCTGGAGATTGTCTGAAGAAGAAATCCTTGATATAGAGCTTGCCTGGTTGGGTACTACCACGCACCGTGCTGAACAGATTGAACTGCGATTGCTTAACGAATAGCTTTTAACAATTTAGCTTCTTGAGTGCTCATTACTTCAAAGTCCGCATCTGTTTCATGATCGTACCCGAGTAAATGACAGATGCCATGCACAAGCAGTATTTTCAACCGTTCTTCAAGGCTAATGCCCTGTTTGTGGGCTTCTTTTAGAACATACTCAAGTGAGATTATGAGATCTCCTAAATTCTTATCTTCATCTTCCTTAACCGTAATGCGCTCACCTGGCTTTAGGGCGGAATGATAGCTAAATGAAAGAATATCCGTTGGCTTATCTTTGCGGCGGTAATCACGGTTATAGCCGCGAATGGTATGATTGGTAGTAAACAGAATCCCTACATCAAAATCAGCATAATCAAGAGCATGCAGCACTCGCTTGACGATGCTCTCTACCCAGGTGGTCTCAAGAGGTATTTTTCTTTGACGATTGTAGATCGTGATCATACTTTGGTTTGTAACTGATGAATAAGTAATAAGGTAACAAAAAACAGCTAGTATGGCGAATCCTTTGCATCTTGGCTGGAAAGTAGCTATTATTAATAATAACACTAGAAAAGGACATGCGGTGAGCCCAACGGTATTTAGATATAAGAATTATCGCTTTTTCTTTTTTTCAAAAGAAGAAGCGCGTATGCATATTCATATTATGTCACCTAAGGGTGATGCAAAGTTTTGGATTGAACCGGTAATAGCTTGCTGATTATAGTGGTTTTTCTGACAGAGAAATTAGGGAACTCGCGAAGGTAGTTGAGAAAAATGGCAAAGATATCGAACGAGCTTGGAAAAAGCACTTTAAATGCTGAGGTCTTGAATATCTCGCCCCATGGACTTTGGCTCTTGGTTAATGAGAAAGAGTTTTTTCTTTTATTCTCAGAATTTCCGTGGTTTTTAAATGCAACAGTGGGTCAGATTTGCGACGTTGAGTTTTATCATGGAAAGCATCTCCATTGGCCCGAGTTGGATGTTGATATCGAATTAGATTCGCTAGAATATCCACAGGCATATCCATTAAAGTACTGTTAACATATTTCTATAATTGCGAGTGATTGTTTAATCTCTTCGTTTGAAACTCCAGTCAAGTCCAAATTTTTGTGTAAATTCCTTCGTGGGTCAGTCAGCATATCCAAATTTTTATAGTAGTTGCGCAGCCGAAGGCAAGCAACTAGTGCGACTGGCATAATTGACAGCTAACTGGTGAAAGTCCGGTTATGGCCCTGAAAGGAGGGAACATATAGGCGAAGGCAAGGGTGCCGAAAGAAAGCTCTGAGAGCTGCCCGACGAGGGAAACAAACGGTTCGAAGAGCCCGATGATGGATCTGAAGGAAGCTAGAGCCAAATTCCCTACCTAAACGAAAGTGAACCTCCGTAAGGCACATGTGAGGGGTGAGCTGGCTAGGCACAGCAAAACCCAAATTCCTTTCCGTAACTCGCAGATGTAGTGAAGGTAGGTGAGCGAAGACAGAGCAGTCGATTTTACCCAGTGAAGGGCCGCCTGATCTGGACATGTGTAACTACGACACATAAGCCCTAAACAGAGCAGAGATGCTTATGATATGGAAAGGGGGGTCTGCAGATGACGCTATAGTAGCCGTAAAACTGAAAGCCGAAGAAGGTATGGCGACATACTAGAGGGTAACACTCTCAGAAAGCGACGGCAAAGAAACCGTTGGAGGCGAAGAGCGGAACACGTAACAGATTGTACAATCTTGTTAAACTATTGCCTAGAGATCAGCTGAAAAAAAAATGCCTATCCACTTGAGACGTTAACATCGAGTTAAGGGGCAGTAAGATCGTAGAAAAGGCAATGCGAAAGAAGTGATACAAGCGATTGTCTTGAATGTCAAATAAAATTCAATCAAGTTTAAGTCGAATTTTCTGCTGTATGGAATGCATCATGGCTTATTCTCTTTTTGTAAAAATTTAATTTTAATTAACGGATGGCCGATGGTGGGCTTTTTCCTATCTCTTTTTTCATTGATATGACATAATAGTGGGCTTTATTGAATAATTGAAGGTGCCCAGGACTCTCCTTTTTGGAGCATGATATTTAATATCACTATAAGTTTACGCATAACGGCAACTAGTGCAACCTTGTGTTTCTTCCCAGCCTTAAGAAGCTTCTGATAAAATACTTTCAATACTGGATTATGCCGAGCGGCTACAAGTGCTGCCATATACAAAACTTTTCTCACGTCATAACGGCCACCCTTAATAATTGACTTGCCTCTATAAATACCACTTTGCTTATCATAAGGAGCAAGACCTACAAGAGCAGCTATTTGTTTATCAGTAATTGTACCCAATTCAGGCAGTGAACAAATGAGCATGGCAGAACTCACTTTGCCCACCCCAGGGATTGATTCCATGATCTTGGCTTTGGCGGATAGAAAATCATTATCATTAATAAGTTGCGTCATTTCTTTCTCTGTTTTTGTGAGCTGCTTTTCCAAGAAAGAGATATGTTTTTTAAGGTCATGCTTACAATAGTGTTGCTGAGGATGTTGAATCCTGTTCTTTTCCTTATTGACCATTTCAATTAAGTCTGATCGACGATTATGAAGAGCTTTTATATGTTCTTCAGTTGCAGATAATTGTATCGGCGTATGTTTTGGCTTTTTTTGAGAAGCGAAAAGAGCTAGCATGGTTGCATCGATTTTATCGGTTTTTGCATTAATACCTTAAGAGCGAATGAATGCTTGAATCCTTTTAGGTTCAACAACCCATACATTTAAAAGTTGTTTTAGCAGGTGCTCATAGCCGCCTGTAGCTTCACAAACAATTTGGCTGACATTATGGCCAGCAAGACATTTCTTTATTTTTTGGACACCCTCCTTTGAGTTTGGAACAACAAAGGACTTCTTTAGTGGAAAAATATGAACGTTCAAACTGCTTTTTGAAACATCAACACCAACAAAAATTTGTGGTATATTAGTATTCATAATAGTGACTCCTCCTTGTATGCGGGATCTGCGTCCCAAACGATTGTTCGAGCTGTTACTATTTAGCTAGCAGGTCCTAAGCTTCGGGACGGTATTAAATACCCAGGGAGACCACAGGCTCCTGCTAGCTTTTTAAGTTTAGTAAATTGGTAAACTTAATAAACTATATCTCAGCAGCTCCCGCTAAGACGGCCTAAATTTTTTGCTGGCAGGGTCAGTTTCGGCTGAATGAAAAAAGGCAACAAAAGGGGATATTTAGTGACGCAATACTTGAAAAACTGATTGTAGATAAACACGCTTCAAACCTAACTATCCCCCAGAACAATGTATGTTCATTAGCCAGAATTAGCTGATGGAAGTTTACTGCCTCTTATTTGTATTCCAAGCGCATACCAAACATCAGCCCATGAATCGACGAAATAATGAATAAATAAGCCTCGTACCCTTTCCCATAAGTATTTCTTTCTTTTTTGTTTTTCCAGCGCTTTCTGGAACGCTGAATCACTCATTTCTTGGACTTGATCCATTGTAAAGGCCAGAAGCATAAGCATTGCAAAAATGGTGCTTAAATTTTTCTTTCCATGACCAAAATTGTGCTCAAAGTGATAGTTTTGATTTTTTAGCGTGTTAAAGATCTCATTCTCGGATTTCCATCGAGCTCTGCCTCCTTGCATAATTGTATGAACATTTTTCTCACTTAGGTGAATGTCAGTAATCCAACTAAACTTTGTGGTTTTTCCTTTTGTTGTAGTCTCGGTATATTCTAAGAAATTAACTTCAACCCCACTATTGTCGCTGTTAATCGGAATATTGTTAGCATATTTGTATTCATGAAGTGTTCCATCTTTTGCCTTATACTCGTGTTTTTTAAGAATGGGTCTGACAAAATCAAATAATGCTTTATGATCGCCGGGCTTTGCGCCAATAATAAAGCTCATATGAGCTTCTCTGAGCAAAAGGACCATTGGAGCTTTTGAGTGTAGCCCATCGGCATTAAAGATAACCTTTAAATGAGGATGTTCTCTCCTAAAATCGCTTAGGAATCATTTTGTCGCGTTAAATTCGCAATCGTTTTTCGATGCCCCATCTATTTTTTTAATAGGTTCTGGAGGAAATGGAATTACCTGTTTTTTATTAGGATGAACCAATGCCCCACAAAGTACCTGATGGTAATACTCTTTAGTTCCATTACGATGTTCCTTTACGCAACAACTGTCACAATATACATCATTCGATGAAAAGAAACCTGTCGCATCACAAGAAAGTAGATAATAACCATCTATAAATTGAAACTCTTGCAACAGACCTGCTCTTTGTACGTCTGCAAATATTGATTTAAAAACCTTGCGAATCTCTTGTGGATCAACATTATCGAGTCGATCTCGCATGTATGTATCACTTGGAATTTGCTCAATCCCAAAAAGACTCTTAAGATTATGCTTGATTATCTCGTCATCTTGAGAATACGTATCAAATTGTAAGAGCGAAGGGAACTTCAAATTAAACATCGCTAGCGCGGACATCAAGCAGTCAGAAAGCGTTATTGAATTCGTTCTTTTTGTCTTAATTGATCCTGCTGACATTTTTTGAAATAATTTACGAGAACTATCGAGCAGTCCTCCAATTGACAGGCGTTCTTTTGCTTTTGTTATCACCAATCTCTCCCTTGGTTAAGTTTACACCAAAAGGATACCAGAATCATTTATAAATTCCATGATTGGGAGAACCTAATAGTTTACAAAAAAAACTTTCCGGGAACTGCTGACTATATCTAATATACAAGGGGAGACCCTTGTTAGGATCAAACCACTTTTACACAATTATACGGGCACAATCATCAAGGGTTTTACCAATTGGCAATTTTGATTCTGATATATTCCTTTTATAAGAAGGGGAACAATAACTGATTCCCAAACTCCTTCAAAGGGATTCTTCTTTCCTTTCCATAAACGCTTTCTCTCTTTATCCTGATTCGCCAGTTGTCCGTGCTCACAGCGATAGCCTCTCTTTTCCGAAAGGCCAGCTTTCGCGGCAGCGATTTTTTGGGTTAGTCCTCTTGTCTTATTGCTCATGTAGATCTCAACTTGCTGTTTAGTTATCTTTTTACCTGGCATAGTCTCTCCAATTAAGGAATGGATATGCCGGTAAGTAAACTTTCTATCCAAGCAAGTATGCTCTTTTGGCATAATCCATCAACGGTTCATTAATGGGTCATGCTATAGAATATACCTGTAATCGGTCAAGATTCATGTCGCTGACCAGTCAAGATCATTATCGCACTATATTCTTACGCTGCCAAATGTATTTCATGTTTTCTTATACCTGTTTGTAGTGTTCTGTTAATAAGTTTATCGCTAATCGGCTCAAGTTAACTATGCCTATGAACCCGAAGCACTAAATACAATTTAGACCCTAAAATCCGTAGAATTTCCCATGTTCAGGGTCTATAATTGGACGTAATCAAATTGCTCCGACAATATAGCGTATTTTGAACCAAATATGCGTGGATTGATGAGGGGTAATTCTGCGAAAAAAGGCGTAGATTTACCTTTTTAAAGATTGATGCTGTCAAGATATTTAGCGATGGAGTCCTTAAATTCCTTTAATGTATTAATAAAGGCTTCTGGGTATGTTCTCATTAAGCTGTTGATAGCTCTATCTAATATGGCTAAAAATAAAGCAAGGGAGTGAGTATCTTGTTCAAATGATTTGGCAACATCAGCATAAATCGCGCCGATGCCATAGATATCTTGA
>PRDV01000058.1 GCA_003174035.1 Candidatus Babelota bacterium | reverse complement strand
GACACAAAAAAGGGTTTCGGTAAGAAAAATGAAGTATGGAAAATTATCGAAAACACTGTAATAGAGGTGGATCTTGTACTCTAGAAGATTTAGAATCCCAAAGTGAGGCTTCTTTCAGCTTTTTTATGCAGGCTCTATTATAGGGTTTTCTGCCTCTTCGGCTGCAGAAAACTAGAATCTCAATTGTGGATCAATTGCATGTAACAATTCTGCAAGCTTTTCAATCGTTGGCATATGCTTTGCCTGTTCATATTGAGCATAATCATTTACCGAAGCCGCATGCATATTTTTTGCAACTTCTTCTTGAGTAAGCCCCTTTTTATTTCTCTGCCTTTTTAGAATTAAAGCCATAAGTTTTTTGGGCTCATCGCAGCTAATGAACAATTGACTATCATTATCGCTAGTTACCGCACAACGTACATCGCTGAGAAATGATTCCATCCCGTCTTTAACCATTTCAGTAATTTCTTCTCTTGATTCTGCTTGCGTCACAAAATGTAAAAGTGGAATTTCGGCCAACCAACAAGGTCTTTGATTGCTTTTCCATATTTTTTCCTCGATTATCATTAGTTTTTCCTTCCAAAGTACCTTGTTATTTTCTTTACCAGCAAACTCCTGCTTATGAACTTGCCTTATGCAACAGGCTTAATGCATCTACGATATATTCGTTCAGACTCTTGTTTTGCAAGGATGCTTCAAACGCTAACGCTTCATGTAGATCGGGGTTGCATCTTAAGATAAATTTGCCCGAAAAGGTCTTTTCCGGTGTTATGCCTTCCTGCGCACACATTTCAAGATAATCATCTATAGCATCTTTAAAACTTTGCTCTAAGGCTTCTGCTGAGGCCCCTTCAAAGGTTATGACATGTTTTAAACCTATAACATCGCCATGAAATACCCTCAGTTTGCTATCATAGGTAATTTTTCCAACATAGCCCTTATACTTAATCATGGTAAACTCCTGCCTCCATTAAAAATCTTCGCGCAGCTTCTATAGCTCCCTTCGTTGCCTCCCGCTTGGGATGAGGCCTATGAAAGTTAGCCGGCGTTCCTTTCAAAACAATCCTTACTCGCGAACCCCTACCCTCAGTAATCTTAGCTCCCAAATGCAAAAATAGCGTTTCAACATCTTTCCACTTAATGTTTGCACACGTTGGAATTTCAAATATCGCTTCAAGAATTTTCTTCTGTTTATTATTCATACAATTCCAGCTGTTTTAGATATATGGTATCAAAAGGAGATACTAAAGTCAACAGAACTCCGAATCTGGGTTATTAACCCAAAAAAATTTGACAATTTTTCTTCAGAAACATAACTTTAGTAAAATTTCCATTACCGTTTACACAAAGGGTTCAAATTAGACATTTTGTGGGATTGATAGATGGAAAAAGAAATCTTATCATCTATGACTAACGAAAGGCCAGAAGCATATGATCTTATTCAGTATTGTTTTGCTGTTAACAAATTTGCAAATATTTCCCGCTCAGCATACAACCGTCAGCACACGAGTGGGCGGAGGATCCTATTCATCTACTGTCCGGGTTACTCATTCAGTGCCTTCCGCAAGACAACAACCTTTAGCACGAGCAATTCTTGCGGTAACACAAGATGCCATAGAAAAAGCTAGAAAAGCACGTTTGGCTCAAGAAGAAGCCATACATATTCAAACAGAAACCCTACGGGTTCAAGCAATACAAGCGCAGGCCCCACAAGATATGGCTGACTCTGCGCAGTTGGGGCAAAAAATAGGCGCAGCTCTAAGAGCACGGCAGGCTGCAAGAACTCAAGCTCAAATTCAACCTTCGCCGCAACCGCTGGCGTTATCCGCTAGCCCACAAGAGACCAATCCACCCCTACAAGAACCTGGTATCGTAGAAGACGTGGTTTCTGCTGGTATCCTCGAGACGATTCCACCAATAGAAACAGTAGCGCCATCGCAACAGCCAATGCCTTCTGATTCATTACCTACTTATGGACATTTTGATCATGAAGATCTGAAAACTATCAAACAATTACTTTCAGTGGAGGACCTGGGTCTAACGGTCGAGGAGATACATCCGGAAGCGCTGCGAGCATGTTTCACGATCACACGCAACGCGGGTTTTTTAGAAATATTCAATGAAGACCCTCAGCTCATGTATAAATATCTAAGCAAAGTTCATCTAGAAAGTTATGCCAAGGGGGAAGGAATTAATCCTATCGGTATAAGAAAACGCACAATTACCGATATGCCCGTTGAGGAAATTACCGTACGACACGCTCGTCCGGGTGATATTAAAAACAAAGGAACTAATCGTACCTCATGGACAACAGATGATATTCGTGCCGTAGAGATAGCACAATCAGAAGGGGCTGGCAGAGACCAGGTTGTAGTTACCAGTGAGAAGAAATTGGAAATGGCTGGTATTGAGACGAAAGACACCCCACAGTTGCTTAAAGAAACAGCAGACTTGAAAGCCAAGCATCCTGAGTTCCAGAAGGGTATTGAGAAGGCTGAATTTCATTATACTGACAAAAGAGAAATGCAAACCGTTGGCGGTGTACCTAATGAGCTAACAAGAAGCCTGCGATTTTATGAAGCAAGATCACCCATAATGACTGATGGCGTAAATAAGGTACTTTCGGCTACCGAAAGTGTACGGGGGTTTACTGGAATCGCACTGAGCGCTGCTGGAATCTTAACAACAATGACCCAAGATTCACCAGTCAGGACTGGCACCACGGTGATTGATCCTTTTGATCCTCATTATTGGGATCAAGGCGCGTTTCTTGTGGAAAAGCTCATTTTAGCTTGTGGAGGAACAGTCTATTATAAAAATATGAGTACTGGAGAAACATGGGAAGTGATAGGAAAGCCATTTTGGAAAAAATAGCAAAGGAATTATGTATACTTAATATACATTTTCCTCCTGCGATCATCTAATTTTTTTGACACCTTCGTTAACTTGATAGTTTATTGCCCCATATATTTTTAACGTGAAAGGCCCGAGATGCAACTATTTATCTTCATAACAACTTTGATCTGTTTTCAAACTGTCGAATCAATGGAACGCTCGCGTATGCAGGAGCAAGCAAAGCAATTTATGACAATACTACAGTCTATTCCAATTGCCACGCCAGCGCCTGCCGCCGCTTCAGAAGAAGAAAATAATGTAGCCTGCCTTGGGTTAAGTAGGGCAGCACTTAAAAAACAACATGATATGCTTCACGCAGTTGAAGCCATGCTTGCTAAAGCTAAAATTGATTTCTTACAAAATGGTGATCCAATAGAAATAATAAAAAATTTAGAGTTCACCTGGAGGCAAAAAATTTGTGCTGAACATCCTGGCTATATCTTTACCAACTCTCTTGTTACTTTTTATAAAAGTGAACAACATAAGGAGATGAAAGAACTTTTAGCGCTTTATATAATCTCACATTATCCTCTGAATAGAACTGCTTACGCCATTCATGGACCCAAATCGGACTCCCTTATAGCTTCGATGAGAAACTTTTTAAAGATAGACATGGGATGGTTTGATGCCGATATAGATTCTTGTTTTAACCAAACTCCATCTCGATCAGACCTTGATTTCACCGTATGCGTTGATATGACTTGCCTTTTGCAATAGTGTGATATCGCTTGCGACTGACGAGGAACATATATTATCAGTCATGTCATTATCAGAACGAGTCTAGGTGTAAGCATTATTGCGTTTACCCCCCCAGTTTTCATTCACGGCCTTGAGCCTACAAAAAGCGACAGCATTTTTTGAAGTTTAAAGAAAGCAATAGCCATAACAAAATATTCTCCCAAGAGGCCCCTAGCTCGGGGCCTTCTTTTTTGCTATTCTATAAGAACAATTCAACTGGGGACGTATGAATCTTTTTAGCCATATAAAACAGCATATTTCTATCCTTGACGTAGCGAGCGAATACGCAACGCTCAAGAAGGCAGGATTGTACTATAAAGGCTGTTGCCCCTTTCATCATGAACGTACTCCTTCATTTACGGTCAGTCCGCACCGAGAAATGTTCTATTGCTTTGGCTGTCACGCCGGTGGCGATATCATTTCATTTGTTGCAAAAATTGAGCACTGTTCTCCTTTGGAAGCTGCTCGTCAGTTAGTAGAACGCTACCAGATCCAAGTACCACAGGATGTTACGTGGGAAAAAGCTTCTCATCAGGAGGAAGCAAAAAAGCTTTATTACACGACGTGTGCTACGTTTGCACGTTGGTGCCACAAAATGCTTGAAAAGAATGTACCCGCACGCGAATACCTTCAAAGCCGCTCGATTGACGCTAAAAGCTCAGAACAGTTTACCATTGGCTACTGCCCAAGCGACATAAAAAGCTTGCTAACGTTTGCCCAAAAAGACGGGATTCTTGCACAGAATTTTATCGACGCTCATCTTTTGCTTGAAGGCAGAACAGGATTATATACCCCTTTTGAAGAACGGATTATATTTCCTATCAAAGACCACCTTGGCCGTTGCGTAGGATTTGGGGGAAGAGTATTTAAGAAAGAGGACCAGCGAGCAAAATATTATAATTCTCATGATCATGAGTTCTTTAATAAGGGCAGTATCCTCTATGGCCTCGATCGAGCAAAAAAAGATATTGCCCAAAAAGAAGCAGCATTCTTGGTTGAAGGCTATACTGATCTGATTACTATGAACCAGTACGGGTTTACCAATACCGTAGCAACTCTCGGCACTGCTTGTACCGCAGAGCATTTAAAGCAGCTATCACGTTACGCGCAACGCCTCTACATTATGTATGATGGCGATGCTGCCGGTCAGAATGCAATCATGCGCTTAGTAGAACTCTGCTGGCAGGCAGCAATCGATCCTTATGTCATTATATTGCCCCAAGCGGATGATCCAGCAAGCTTTTTGCTGTCGGGAGGCAATCTTACGCAAAAGGTAGCACAAGCATCTGATATCTTTTCTTTTGTGGTCAATCATTTATCTGATGATTTCGTGCATAAGAGCTTACAGGAACGTATTGCTATAACAAAAAAAATAATCAGCCTAATTAATCAGATTCCCGACCCACTTAAACGCAACCTTTTGCTTCAACAGGCAAGCGATGCCTTTTCATTACCAATTGAGACCCTCGCTCGGGGCCTCACCCATGCTGGCAGCGGAAATACTATTACAAAAACCTCTTTCGATCAACAAAATGCATATCAACATCGATCTTCAAATGCTCTAGCAGCAGGATCGCATAAGCAGCCAGTTGAATCGGATCACACAGCGCCCAAAATATCACAATTAGAAAAAAAATTATTTTGTGCTATACTATACCCTCAAGGAGTAGAGGGTCTACAGGAGACAGCGTTGTTTGATGAGGATGAAGAACTGGTAGCACAGCTCTTAGACTCACACCTTAAAAAGCTCTTTGATACATTAAGAGCTCATAAAGGAACACAAGGCCCTGAGGTGAGCACCTTATTTGAAGTTTTAAATGAAGAGGAAAAAGCGCTTGTTGCGCAGCTCATGCTTACAAACGGTACTATGAGCGGCGATGAAGAACCAGCGAAGACAGATATGCGCAGTATAGTACAGCAGTTTTATAAAAAACAGTGGAAAAAGAAAGTCCATGATGTCAAACTAAGAGTATATGAAGCGCAGCAACAAGGGGATCAACAACAAGTGAAGTTTCTTCTGAATGATCTGGATACATTGAAAAAAAAGATGTTTGCAAGGGGAATCGCATGACAAAGAAAACTAAACAGACAGAGACGAAGAATAAGGCTAAAGAAGCCGTTTTAAAAAAAGCTGATGAGCATGAAGTGTCTGAATTAGCAGAAGCCTTTATTGAGCGCGGAAAACGAGCCGGGGCACTGAGCTATGAAGAACTCATGGAATTTTGCGATCGCAATCATTTATCAGAGAATGAAACAAATGAGCTTCTTAAAACCCTTGAAAAAGAAAATGTTGAACTGCTCATGCAAGAGGAGCTCGAATCTGATGCCCTCCTTGAGGATTATGAAAAAGAAGAATCCAAGCAACAACTCCATATAAAATCACATATTGAGACTTCACTGGATTACGTCGGTGAAGAAGAGGAAACAGAAGAAGGTGACGAGCCTGAAGATGGCGCTGCTGTCGTAAAAGAAATTGGCGAAGCTGCCCACATTGCAGACGGTGTAAAAGCCTATTTACGTGATATCGGAAAGATTCCTCTACTCAACAAAAAGACAGAATCGGTCATTGCAGATCAGATTGCTCTAGGTAAAAAAGAATCAGTAGACGCTATTTCAAAGTTTCCGTTTATTCATAAGGAAATTATAGCAATCGGTGAGCGTCTTGCTAAAAATACCATGCAGTTAAAGGATGTTATTCAGTTCTCAGAATTTGATGAAGAGAACCTTCCTAAATATGAAGAAGAAAAAAAAGGGATTCTCGCCACTATTGCGCAGATAAAAGATCTGGTAGAGAACGAATCAAAGATTTATCGCAGCTATCGCGATATGCTTGATAGTGAAGCAAAGAAGAAAGAAATGCTTAACGCGGTGAAAGCTAATAAAGAAGAAATAAGCAAAACAATCCAAACGATTAAGCTCTCTAATAAATTTATTCGCAAACTCGCACGGCGCATTGAAAAAACGATTCAAAAAATTAAAGAACGTCAAGAAGTAGTACGTCAGCATGAGATGCTGTACAAACAATATGCTCAGAAAGCTGGCACGCTTACTGAAGCTGAACAACAAGAAATGGCAGAGTTTGATCGTATTATCCGTAGCAGTAATAAGAGTATAAAGAAAGCAGAGTTAGAACTCGGACTACCACAACAGATTACCTTGAAATATTATCGACAACTGATGGAAGGTCAACGCAAGGATAAAAATGCGAAAGATGATCTTGCACGGGCTAATTTGCGTTTGGTCGTCAACATTGCTAAAAAGTATGTTAATCGCGGTCTTCATTTTCTTGATCTGATCCAGGAAGGGAATATAGGCCTCATGAAAGCGGTGGAAAAGTTCGAGTTTGAACGAGGCTATAAATTTTCTACCTATGCCACCTGGTGGATTAGGCAGGCAATTACTCGTGCAATCGCCGATCAGTCCCGTACCATCCGCGTCCCTGTGCATATGGTTGAAACGCTCAATAAGATCAATAAAATTAAGCGAACCTTTGTGCAAGAACATGGACGGGAGCCAACGCATTTAGAACTTTCTAAAGAGCTGAACATTGACGAAAAAAAGATTAAAAATATAATAAAGATCTCCAAGGAACCGATTTCCTTAGAAACACCCGTTGGAGATAGCGAAGATGCGTTTATTAAAGACTTTATTGAGAGTGAAACAGATTTCTCTCCTGCAGATACCGTAGCCAACAGTGACCTTAAAGAACGGGTGAGAGAGGTACTCAAGACTCTCACACCGCGTGAAGAGAAGGTACTTAAAATGCGCTTTGGTATCGATGTTGCCTCTGAGCATACGCTCGAAGAAGTCGGGAAAGACTTTGCAGTAACGCGTGAGCGTATTCGACAGATCGAAGTCAAAGCACTTCGTAAGTTACGACACCCATCGCGCAGCAAAAAACTGCAAACCTTCTTTGAAAAGGAGTTTCATTTTGCTCACGATGAAGCAATAGAAGATGACTCGGATGATGAAGAATAAGAATAACCTCATAAAAAAGGATACCCACTAGATGGAACCTCCCGTAGACAGTTTGCGCAATAGTCTGATTCTCTTTGTTATCTCTTTGGTGCTCTGTGCGCTTCTTTCATTTATCGAGACTACCGTCGTTGCACTGCGTCTTTTTAAATTAAAAGAGCTTTCCCAAGGCACTACCAAATACCGAAAACTCTTTCATGTCTTTGAACACAATCCCAATCGAATATTAATTGCCATACTGATTGGTTATAACCTGGCGAACGTGCTCGCAGCAGTCTCAACTACCTCTATCATGGAAAGGATCACTCAAGCACTGAATATTGGTGATCGTCTCGGCTTTGCAATTGGTATCATGGTAACATCTATCACCATATTGCTCACCGATCTGATCCCAAAAAACATTGCGACCATTCATGGAGATAAGCTTTTTAAATCAACGCTGTGGATGACTAATGTTATTTATTTCATGTTTTCGCCGTTTGTAACCGCTCTATCGGCTATCACCGATACCATTACACGCTGGATAGGTGGCTCAAGTGTTAAAGATGTGGCTGAGTCTGTTGCTTCAGAAAAAGAAATTGAATTTCTTATTAGCTATATTAATGAAAAAGGGCTCATGGAGACCCATAAAACAGCGATGCTCAAAAGTATTTTTGAATTAGGAACTACACCCATTAAAGATATCATGATACCAGAGACATCGATTATCACCATTAATGTGACTAGTACACAAAAAGAAACGCTCGATCTCTTTTCTAAGTACCAATTTACGCGACTCCCCGTCTACGAGGAAAAAACCGATAATATTATTGGCATGGTGCACCAAAAAGATTTCTTTCAACTTCTTTCAAAAGGGGAAGATCGCCCACTGAGAGATATCGTCCGCCCTATTATGTTTGTCCCTGAGAGCGCCAAGGTTCTACGTGTGCTTAAAGAATTTCGCGAACAACGAATGCACATTGCCATGGTCCTCAATGAACATGGCGGCATCACTGGGCTTGTAACGTTAGAGGACGTTATTGAGGAAATTGTTGGTGAGATTAGCGATGAATATGAAGCAATTCCTGAAAAAGTTACCGCTTTGAAATCAGGCGGCTACCTGGTTGATGCAGGTATCGAACTCGAAGAATTGGAACGCCTGCTTGGTATTGAATTTGAAACTGAGGATGCGCTTACACTCGGTGGATTCTTGATCGAGCAGCTCGAGCGTGTTCCCAAAACTGGCGAGCGACTTGAGTATAAAGGTCACCATTTCAAGATCCAACAAGCAAGTCCTAAAAAGATTTTACAGGTGCTGATTTTTGCCAACGAGCTGCCAGAGGAGATTGAGCTCGAGGCATAGGGGGCCTTTTTGTTCTTGAACCTTTACGTGATACACTTAAGTTCATTAAGTATTAATCATGGGGGAAAATCATGAACATTAAAAACTCTTTCTTAGTCCTTCTTCTTATTGCAATTGCGCAAAACATATGGTGTATGGATTTCGCGTTTATGAGCAGCACTAATAATCGCCTAAAAAATCTTGAGGATAATCAGTTGCAGACTTATCAGCCATCTCGCACAGCTACCTGGATAGGCACGTGGGCGAAAACTGCATTATTAGTAGGTGGTTGCGTACTCATGGGTAAGGCACTGTCGTACGCCTTCAGCAAGCCCTCGTCTCCTAAAGTTGAGAATGATTCTTATAATCGGCGGCTTGCTACCTATCTTCAGTATTCGTTCAAAGACCTTGCTGGCAAGATCCCTCAAGATGTGCTCGAGATTACTGATTTCATCAAAAATAACGATACCTATAACCGTATGGGGGCGCGAATGCCAAAGGGTATACTTCTCGTAGGCCCTCCAGGAACGGGGAAAACTTCTATTGCTCGTGCAATTGCAGGAGAAGCTGGTGCATTTTTCGTCACCGCTTCAGCCACCTCATTTATTGAGCAGTATGTAGGGACTGGCTCTGCACGAGTGCGAGATCTCTTTAAGCAAGCACGTGACGCGGTTGCCACAGGTGTTTTTAAAAAAGCAATCATATTTATTGACGAAATAGATTCAGTTGGATGCAAGCGAGGAGGCTTGAACTATGATTTAGAATATCGCAACACACTTAACGAGCTCCTCAACCAAATGGATGGGTTTACCGTAGATAATTCAATCTTTGTCATGGCGGCTACAAATCGCGTTCAAGATCTTGACCCGGCTCTTAAACGACCGGGAAGATTTGATCGCATTACCTCTATCGATCTTCCTGATGAAGAAAGTAGAGAAGCTATTATCAAGCATTATGCTCAAAATATTAAAGCAGATGGTACCATCAATTTCAAGGCTCTTGCTCAGCAAACTAAAGGTAAAAGTGCTGCGGATCTTGCAAATTTAGTAAACGAGGCTGCCATACGTGCAGTACGAGAAAAGGTGAGCCATACTTCCCATCATCATTTTGAGAACGTATTGGCACATCAAAATCCATAATAATAAGGGGGTAGGTTGCACTACCCCACACCAAAACAATTTCTCGCCCCAAAAAGTTAATCAGGTAATAACTTTGCACCTGCAGTTTCTAATAATGTACATATCTGTGGATATTTGTATTTTGCGAGCCCTAGAGCATTAAACCCATATTGATCCCTAATATGCACTTCAATCTCATTTCTGGCAAGCAGTAATTTAACGATATCTAGTCTGCCCTCCCTACTTGCTATCATAAGTGCACTGGTTCCATCACTATTTACTTTATTAACAGCAATTCCAGGCATGGCAAGGAGCAATTGAGCAACTTCACAATAGCCATACAACGCTGCCCACATCAGCGGAGTAAAGCCCCCGTCAGCATCGCTGCTATTGATGGTAGCGCCACCTCCATGCAGCAAAATTATTTCCACAAACCGTGGATCTCGATTCAAAGCCGCTTCCCTGAGCGCTGGCTGCCCCTTGTGATCAAGGAGAGTGGCATCTATGCCTGGCAGGGTTAGTAAAAGTTGCAGAGTCTCAAAATCAAAATCATATGCCCGTTCACGCTTGTCTCTGTCTTGAGCACAATCTCTTCCCAATCTGATATCTCTTTCATCGAAGGGGGAGTATCCGATTGAATGTGCGGCTTCAAAGAGAGCTGTTCTTCCTTTATATACTTGAGCATTTACGTTAATCTTAGGAAAATTCTTAAGAATTTTAATAAACTCCAATCGATTGAATCGGGCTGCAGCTAAGAGTGATCCATCAGTATCAATCTTATTATGAGTTAAAAACTCTCGAGCAACAGCAAGATGATTATTTTGTATTGCGGCCATAAGTGCTGTCCACCCCCATTCATCCCTCTCATTCACAGTAATATCGGGAGCGGCCAAAAGCATTCGTACCAGTTCTAAATCACCAGAGAGAGCTGCATACATAAGTGCTGTAAACCCTGATTGTTCCTTAGCATTTACTTGAATTTTAGGATGAGCCAGAAGCATTTTTACGCACTCTCTAAAGCCAATGGCATTGTTTGCTTCTTTTAAACAGGCCCCCCGGCAAGCCGCAATAAGCGGAGTAATACCTCTATATGATGACGATGATGATACAATATTAATGTTGATATCTTGAATTCTGAGTAATGTGCGTACGGCACTCTCACAGCCATATAAACAAGCCCACGTAAGTAACGAACCGCAAAAATAAGGTTCGTTTACATCAATCTCATCTTGGTGAGCACTATAGTACGTTGCGTACAGCTCTATGAGCTGTACAAGCATTTGATAATGGCCGCACTCCAATGCGCTAGCGAGCGGTGTGAGTCGCTCTGGTATATCACCCATTTTTTCGTAAGCCACTATGCAGTTATCGTACAAAGTCTTATCTTTTTCCCACCCACGTGCACATGCGTTATAAAAGCGGTCCTTCAGCTTGCCAATAAATCCGTCTCTCTTTTTTTCAATCTCTTTAGAGTCGGGAAGATTCTGCGGCATCAGATCTAATTCGAAAGATAGATCCGTTAATAAGGGACTTTTTGTCGTCTTCGCAGCTGCGTTAAATGCATGAAGCTTTAGTACCTCAAACTTATACCGTAATTCGGGGTTAGACAAGCCTGAAATTTCCTTTAACGCTATGAGCATGAATTTACAGAACTCCTTATTTGTAAAGAATGTGCTATACAGTCTCTTGTAATCTTCAGCGCATTTACATTCTCTTAACGCCCGATAAACAAACCTTTTAGTTACTTCACCTTGGAGCTCTGGTGGAAAGCTCTTAAAAAAACCGAAATTTACAGGATTACTCGTCGATGAATCGCAAATTAGCGTTTCCCCGATACTCGTGGGGCCTTCCTGTTGTATGTTCTTTGATTCTGATGCTAATAAGAATGAGGATACATTCATCAATAGTAAAGGTACTCGGTATATTCGCAATTTCATAAGTATTCCCTTCAAGATATTTATATTTCTTCAGCAAACTTTTACACGAGCCAACGCTGCAATATTTCCAGCACCCTCTTAGATTAACAGTTTAATCAAATTTGTCAAGATTCTTCAATTGCGCGACAGAATAAAATTTGGGGTTGGGTTGTTCCTTAAAAACATTCTTGGGCTTCATGATTTTACTATCATTGAGCCATTCTAAGAGACTGAGTTTGAAGCATTATATAATTTAATGCTCGGGGTATAACCTGCTGGTATATTGGATTTGCAAGTTCCCAGCTATTCGCTTTTACAAGACCTAAATCACGTACATATTGAATATCATTATGATTAAATGATGGCGGGGTCGATCCATTCACAATCGCATCAACAATACCTCGAACTCTTGGCTCATTAAGGCGCTCTAGTAAAGCCCCAATATGCGTGTCTTGACGAAGAATTAACTGTTCTTTAGCTTTTTCAAGAATCTCTTTAGTTATCACAATAGAATGATCAGTAACATTCCTAAAGCAGGCCTGATACGCAAGAGCATTCACGAGCCAAGGCTGCCCCTGCGTTACTTCAAAGGCAAAACTCAATGCCTCATCAGTAAATTGCTGGCCTGTTTCTTCTGTGTGCTGTAAATACAATTGACGAACTTGCTCCATTGTAAGATTTCTCAATAACAGAATCTCTGCAATTATGTTAAAGGGACTTAAAAAAATACCTTTCTCTTTTTCATCATCGGATTGCAGCTTATAATCCTGTAAATTTCTGACACCCATTAAGCATACTGATTGCGGAAAAAGATGCGGCCTTTTCGTGTATCCCGTTCTTAATTGTTTAAGAATTGAAACTAACGTGCTTTCTACTAATCCATCAATTTCATCAAAAAAAATAACCAGCGGCTTTTCGTTCACGCGGGCCCAATAGAGCATAAATAGATAAAATGCTCCCTCTTGAACCGTTGATTCTTTCAACAATGAATCAAGATAGGCCAATGCTTTTGCTTGTTTATCTTCGCCAAGCTGATCTGTAATCTCTATTTTCAGTTGGAGCAAGAGCCAGTAGAGCGCTCGCTCAACATCATTTTTAGCTGTATGAGCAGGCTCTGTGGTTAAATATAATGCTGTATAGGTGCCCTGACGATTGAGGTATTTCACATATTCCAATATAGCAGTAGTTTTACCGCTCTGCCTTGGTGCATGCAGCAAAAAATAGAATTTTTGCTCAAGAAATGAATCAAGACTACTCCATGGCAATCGCTGTGGAATAAAATAATGATCGTCAGAAATTATGGGGCCGGCAATACAAAAGGTCTTCATGTCCCTCATTCTATCACATTGCAACACATAAGCCTACCAATATTAAAAACGCACACCCATCGCTCAGCATAGCACATCCCCTTTTGAGAATATATTGGCGGCACATCAGAATCAATTAATCGTCAAAGCTGGTGACTTTTTTTTTGTCCATTTTATACACAAGCTTTCTAAAATACCACGCAAAATACTGCTCAGGCTGCGAACGGATTGAAAGCAGGAACTTCATTAGTTCAATATTAAGGTTATCGATTGCCAGCTCAAAAGCTTTCGCCGCCAGCAATGAAACATCAAAGCCCCCTCTTTTCGCTCTTTTAAATAGATCGTAAATAGCTTTATTATCCCCCCAAGCACTATATGTCTTAAGAGCATGTTCCAAGTCCCCAAAAACTAGTTCTTCCCTACCAACAATTTTTAATAAGCGACGGACTGCCGGCTGATTCCATTCTCGTAGAGCATGAGCCAAGAAATCGAGCACCTCACGTTCCTCAATTATTTCATTAATATTTTTATCCAAAAAATAGTTAGAGATAAATGTATCACCATCGTATAGCGCACTGAGAAAAACAAATGATTGTATGGGATAAGTTGCCTTATCAAGCAAATCAAATGCTTCGGGCTTGCGCTGGCTCATTGCTTCTCGCAACTGCATAACAGTAGGTAACATTTGCCTAAACTCACCATAATAAAAATCACCGTCCATTCTCCCTATGAACATTGGCAGATGCCTAGCAAATATATCGCATTCTAATCTTAATTCATTCAATTTGCCAACGTTGTTATCAGGATCGCACATACCTCTCATGCCGGCCCATTGAGAAAATACCTGCTTGGCAAGTTCACAGTCCATCAAGCTTTTGCGTTCTCCCGCTCCAGGCAAGAGTAATTGTCCTTCCTCAACCGGCAATAAACCCCGGTGAGTAAAGGTCTCAAAAGAACGTATATTTTGATCGGCACCATGTTCTATCAGTTGCTGCGCCTCCCATGAACGGAAATTTTGATCACTAAAACAGTAATGGAGAGGAGTTCTTCCTTCATTATCCTGAATATTCGGATTCGCTCCCCGTTTAAGCAGCAATTCAACGCATGGTGAACTATGATATATTATCGCCCAATGCAATGCCGTTCTTCCCTGCTTATCTTGAGCATCAATCTCAGTTCCCTGCTTTAATAATCGCTCAGCAATTGTGCAAAAATAAAATTTAACAGCATGATGAAGAGGCGTTTCCTTCCGATAGCCCAACCTATAGATCGTCTTTTTCAATAACGGGTTTAATGAGTAAACGGGAGCTCCCTTATTGATAAGTAATTCAACAATATCCACAGAGCCGTTATTTACGGCATAATGTAATGCGGTTCGCTCATGATGATCCTCCAGTGTGACATTTGCACCTTGTAGCAATGCGAGTTCAACAAGCTCCTTATTTCCTTTGCGTGCAAAAAAATGAAGCGCCGTTTCTCCTTTGTCTGTCGTAGCGTTAACGTCAGCTTCTTTTGAAAGTAAGTAATGAGCAATTTCATCGAAGCCCTTCTTGGCCGCTATGAGCAAAGGTGTTTTCCCCGAAGCGGTCTTAGCATTGAGAAATGCGCCCTTTTCGACGAGAAATTTTACAACTTCTTTATGGCCACCAGCTACTGCCTCGTGGAGCGGGGTAACTCCTCTACTCCATAGTGCATCAAAATGCCTTTGGATATTTACAGAAATCCCCTTTGAAACCAAATACTCTACAGCAGAAATTTTACCAGAATGTGCAGCTCTATGAAGCGGAGTTCTATCACGGTCATCGCGAGCAGTTAGAGATACTCCTTTTTCAAGAGCCACTCCAAGTAAATATAATACGCCGAACTCAGCGGCTTCCAAATAGAGAGACTCTCCTGATTGCATCTGTTGCAAGCAGGCCGAAGATGAAGAGCAAGAAAGAGCTTTTGGATCACACAAAAAACTACTATTTCCTTGTAAGAGCAGACTTGGCGCCAGAGATGATGAGCAGGACAAATCCATCGCCTTCATCGCGTTACCATGATCAAGCACAACTACCAAACAAGATACGGCCGGCAAAATAGCTTTCTTTATATTCCTTATCATGGGGACATTCATCGTTCAAATCCTCTAATCTTGGTTGTTATCAAAAAAATTATCACTCTATTTTTATTCACCATCTATGGGTCTTGGCCTTTCAAAGTATCGATCACTGGATATCAGATAAAATCTTCTTCACAGCAGCAATCGATCCGCCAAGCCCAGCAGCTTCATATGGCAGCACAATCATCTTATTATCCTTACCTTCCATGATCTGTGGAATGGTTCTTATATACTGAATCGCAGCCAAATAAGAGAGCGGATCCTGATCAGGAGCAGCACTTTTAACGAGCGTGATAGCTTTCGCTTCAGCTTCAATTACCGTCAAGCGAGCTTCCGCTTCCCCTTGAGCTGTAATTATGCGAGCGTCAGCATCTCCGCGAGCACGTAAAATGCTTGATTCCCGTTGACCTTCCGCTTGCAAAATAACTGCTTGTTTAGCACCTTCAGATTCTAAAATAATTGCACGACGATCCCGCTCTGCACGCATTTGCTTTTCCATAGCTATCCGAATATCTGCAGGCGGGTTTACTTCTTGAAGCTCAACGCGATTAACTTTCACACCCCACTTATCCGCCGCTTCTTCTAAAATGACGCGAAGCTTTTCATTGATCGCATCCCGAGAGACGAGTGTTTCATCAAGATCGAGTGAACCAATCACATTCCGTAGCGTAGTTTGGGTAAGCTTTTCAATTGCCTCTGGTAGGTTGGATACCTCATAGATGGCTCTTTTGGGATCGGTAATTTGATAATAAATGAGCGCATTAATCTCGACGGTTACGTTATCTCTGGTAATTACATTTTGTTTGGGAAAATCATAGACACTTTCACGCAAATCAATTCTATAGAGCGAGCGTGTATAGCGATAATACCGCTTGTCCGGACCTGAGGAAAAATGACTCCACGTTACCTGACGTGGTTTTTCCAAAAAGGGTATAACAATATGCAGACCTGCGCTTAAGGTACGGTCATAACGTCCTAATTTTTCAACAACAATAGCCTCAGCCTGTTGTACCAAATACACGGATTGGAAGAGCACAAAGACAGACAACCCAATCAGAGCAACTAACACTATAAGAGCAATCATATTTTTTCCTTTCCTAACAATGATGTCCTTCAATTTTTTTTACCACAACATGCGAACCCATTGAACTCACCACTTCTACAACGGCTCCTTCTTCTATAATGCCCGCATGCACAGGCGCTGCGGACCATAGTTCGCCTTCTATTTTTACCCATCCCCTTTTGCAATCAGAAATCGACTCGGTAACGATACCCTTTTTTCCTGTAAGAGCATAGACATTCGTCTGATGCAAGGTATTTTTAGAGGTGGTTTTTACGTAACGCATGAGCAGAAAAAAACTGACTGCTGCCAAACAAGCAAAAACAATACATTCCCCCCAAAGGCCTATTCCTGTGAAGGATATAAGGGCTGCAGCTAACGCTCCACCAGAGAGTGCTAAAAAGAAGAACAGGCCGGGAGAGGTAAGCTCAAAAAGCACACTTACCACAAAAAGCATCAACCATCCTATAAGCGTTGTCATGATCTATCCTTTTCAAAATACTTCAATCTTCTTTCGCAAAACATTAAGAATAAGGTAAGCAGCAACTTGCATATGGCCATTATCAGCAGCCAATTTAGCTGCTCGGCATAAAGGGATTGCCAGCTCATTCAGTGAGCGGCCTTCATAACCCTTTTTTACAAGCTTTAGTACATACTCTAATCGCCCAAAACATGCGGCATAATCAGCTGCTGTCTTACAATTGTTATCAAGTGCATTGATAAAATAAGTAGGCAATGGGATTTTCATAAACCTATCAAAAACATCCCTATCATTGAAAAGCACCGCCCACATTAAACAACTTCGGCCATCCTCATCTCTTTTGAGCAAGTTACCCCCTTGTATAAAGGCATGTGAATCACGGCAATAATCCATACAAAGCTCTGACGCAGTTAACTCACCTCTCTTTGGTAAACCGCGCAAACGAGAGGCGATAAAGTCATACCTATCAAGTTTGTTACCAGAAAGTGTGCGTATATAGTGAGCAACCCCTGGATAATCTTCTTCCACAAAAACATTGAACCCCCCTTCATCATCATACTCGCATTCTTCTTTAAATGCGGTTAATTTTGAGATGAGCACGTCGCGAGAAAGCTTTAATTCTGGGTTCAGATGATCAAATGGGTGTTCGAGCAAAACCTGTAATGCTTGCATATTACCATTCTCAGCCGCACAAATAATGGCTTTATTAAGTGCATCATTCGATAGTCCTGCTGAAAGCAACATTTTGATCACGGCAATCTGATTGTTGGCTGCAGCATATTCACAGGCAAGTGCGCGATCATTGGGTTCTATTACCTTTTCTTTCAATAGTAGCATAATGGCTTCCTCATCTCCAAACCCCGCAGCTCGTAAACAGATTGTTTTTTTTAAAGCCTCATCGGCATACCGTAAGAGTAGACGTAAAGTCTTCAATTGATTAAAGCGGATGGCATTCACCAATGCCTGCTGTAAACAATCTTCAAAAGAACCCGTTCTATATTCTGAATCATCCTCGCCATCACTTTCAACGACAATCGAAGTACTTGAGATCTCAGAAGGGCTTTCATCCAATTCAAACCGAACTGTTTCGTTTTCTTGTGCGAGATCCGTAGCACTTTTTTGAGCGAGCACTGCTTCACAGAGCATATGGGTAATTTCTAGTCCGCTAAATGATGCCGCGAGAATTAATGCCTTCATCATAGCTGTGGAAGAGATCAATTTGTGCGCTAATAAAAGTTCCAAAGCTTCTTTATTGCTTTTACAGACAATAAGTTCTAGAGCTACCTCTAATCCAAACTTATCTAGAGGCTTCCTAACGAGCGTCTCAAGTAGTTCAACGTTATTATCATAGGAAGCTTTGAGAAGATCATTTTCATGCACAAGGAATTCCACAATAGGCCACTGCCGTTGAGTTGCAGCAAAACCTATCGCTTTCATCCTCGCACTAGAGCCCACTTCTTTTTTGAAAAGCAACTTCACCAGCGGCAGCGAGCCAGAGCGGATTGCTGCTAAAAGATGTGATTTTTGTACTCGCTCAATGACGCCCGCCTCAAGAAGAAGTTCGATTACTGCACTATACCCTTTTTCAAGAGCAGCACCAATGGCATGTATTTTTTTTATATGAGAAGCCGTGAGCACTCCCATTTTTCTCACATAATGAGAACTTTGATCATCATCATTTCGCCCTTCTAAAAGTAGGCGTACTATGGGGGCATGTCCATATTCCACCGCAACCCAAAGTGCATCTTCCTGACCACCCTTAATACCAAGCTCTAAGAGATAGCGTACAACAGCCAAATCCCCCTTTTTTGCTGCATACTTTAAATAATCCCCGCAATTATGCATAAAAAGAGCAGGATCTCCTATTTTTTTCATTACTGCAAGATTTCCGGTTTCAAGCGCCCATTGCACAACTCCTTCCCGAACTGACAAATCGATATTTTCCCGAACAAATAAATCAATAGGAACATCATGTTCACGGGCAAACTCAAGGTCAAGAACAGAGGGTACTCCCGTCGACTTAAAAAGTGCTACAACATTCATCTGTCCGGTAGCCATCGCAATCCTGTAAGCGTTCCACTGATCTATGCGCCTAATGCCATGCTGAAACCCAAACTCTAAAGGCGCTTCCTTTCCGTCAAGATCTGTATGTAATAGCATCTGAGCAACATCATCATACCCTAGTTGTGCTGCATATTTTAGTCCTTCACCTTTCAATGATGCACAGTCTTGAGCTAGATAATCTCTTACCAGTGAAAGATTGCGATCTTGGATAGCATTAAAAAAACGAAGTGCCTTTTGTACTTCAGGGTGAGTAAGCGATACTTTCTCCATTGAAAAGATTGATCCAGTAATGGATACTATACAGAAGATAATTTTTTTACAAAGCATACTTACATCCTTAGCGAGGTTGTTATTGATTAGCATTAGTATACTTATTATACTTGAAATATAAAAACGTGTCGATTCCCCATTTCAAGATGCTGAGAAGTACATGCATACGCAAACTTTTACGATATTCATTCATGGCACCCTACCGCCAGCATCGCGGTTACCGTTCCTTTTTGACTTTTTCTTTTGCCCTGAAGGGCTAACCCATGCTTATGAGCTACCGGAAAAATTCCATCTCAATCGCATTAGTCGTGTACTTGAATCGAGTAATAGTACGGAATTTCCCCGGAAACAGTTCTATCTGTTTGGCTGGTCTGGCAAGCTCAGCTATACCGCACGCAAAGAAGCTGCTTCGCATCTATTAAGCGATCTTCTGGCATTAAAAAAACAAGCTGAAGCGAATGGAACCATCTGCTCTTTTAAAATAATCACTCATAGCCATGGAGGAAACGTAGCACTCTATCTAGCAGAGATACTAAAAGAGCGAGGAACTCAAGATATCGTCATTGATGAACTTATTTTGCTTGCCTGCCCCGTGCAAATGCAAACCGAAGAATATGCGCATGCGGATATTTTTAAACGGGTATTTTCAATACATTCTCATAAAGATATGCTGCAAGTGCTCGATCCCCAAGGCATACATACGTTTCTTGAAAGCTTAAGGACGGTAGGACTTGAATGTACGCTCGCCCATCTTAAAGAATTGGGACCTGTATTTTCTGCGCGCCATTTTAAAGCAAAGGAGAACATTACACAACTCTATATAGCTCATCCAAATCGTGAATTTCTGCACATCGAATTTCTTCTGCCCCATTTTCTCAGAAGACTTCCCGATCTTCTCACGAATATGCGAGAGCACAAAACTACCATGCGCAACTCTGATGAGATCACTTATATTTTTAGTTAATACGATTTTGCAAAGCTCAATCGACCAATCACAACTTTGGTCCGTTGCTTTCATACTTCATATCAGTGCTTGCAATACAAAATAACCTATGCTATTTTTATGGTGAATAAAATAAAATTCTCCTCTATTCAACAGAATATTCAATCTTACACGGGCATCAGAATAGTGGCTATTATTGACAGAGAAACGCCTGTCTGCTATAATAGACAACACTGAGGCTTGCTCGTATAATCGTGACAATAATAGAAACGAACGAATACCGCAATTGGTTTCTTAAACTCTCACCGAAACAGCAGGGGCGCGTGATTAACCGCATGCACCTAATAGAAAAATATGAGCATCTGGGAGACTTTAAATCAATAGGTAACAAACTTTACGAACTGCGCTGGCACAATGGTTGGCGAGTATATTTTGCTAAAAAGCAATCGATGATTGTATTATTACTAGGAGGACATAAAAATGGCCAAGAAAGCGACATCAAAAAAGCGAAAATTATCGCTAGCAGATATTGAAGATTATGATTTCAACGAGGCTGCGCTCGCCACTCTAAAAGCAGTTAAGCCCGATGAATTTTTCAAAAATCATTCTAAAGTTGGGGAAGCCTTATTGGAGTGTCTTATTGACAACGATACCGAAGCATTTATCGAGATTCTTGATGGATACTTGGATGTGAATCGATCACGGGTAGCACGAGATGCCAACATTGGCAGATCGACGGTCCAAGAAGTTCTTTCAAACAAGGGAAATCTTACATTAAAGACAATTGCGAAAATCGTGCATCATGAAGTTGCATACCATGATCAAATGAAAAATAGCAAGCAGTAAAGAATGAGCATTCGGCCGGGTCTACAAGCTCATCATACCAGAATTTTGTATACCATCTCGACAATTGCATTATGATCGATGCGGTGATAAGCAAGTAACTCTTCAGGCTTTCCTGATCGTGATACTTCTTTCACTGCAAGCATTTCAATGGCAAACCCCTCACTGCGCATGGCAGAACATACAGCTTCCCCTAACCCACCTTCAATAAAATGATCCTCAACGGTAATAATTCGCTTATTGGACTTGAGTGCCTGGCGCTTGATCGTATCAGCATCGAGAGGCTTTATACTGTATAGATCTATAATACTCACCAAGATATTATTTGCGGCAAGCAACTCATATGCTTTCAATGCCTCAAATACCGTAACACCCGCAGCAACAATCAAAGCCTTATCGCTCTCACTTTCTTTGAGCACTTTACAACCGCCAATAAAAAAGGGCTCGTTTGGTTCATAAAGAATAGGCGTTTCCATGCGGGTGAGCCGAATATAACTTATTCCCTGATGATAATTCACCATATGATTCATAAGAGCATACGTACTTACCGCATCACACGGATAGAGTACGATAGATTCGGGCAATCCCCTAAAGAGCGCAATATCTTCAAGTCCCATCTGGGAAGGCCCATCTTGCCCAATTGACACTCCCGCATGTGATCCTGCAAGCCGTAGTGGCGATCTTCCTATTGCACCCATCCTAATCTGATCATGGGCACGGGTCATGAAGGAAGCGAAGGTTGAAGAAAAGGGAATATAATGACGCGCGGCAAACCCAATTGCCATACCGATCATATTCTGTTCAGCTACAAAGCATTGGAAAAATCGTTTAGGAAATTTTCTCTCAAAAAGCTCGGCAAAGGTAGAATTTTTTACCTCCGCATCAAGACTGACGATAGCGGTGCTGTATTCGCCTAATAAAGCAAGTGTTTCTCCATATGCCCTGCGGGTGGCGAGCTTATTTCCCTTTTTATAGGGTGCAATTGGAAGCTCTAGAGGAGGCGTTGTTTGCTTAACAGGACCAGTTGTTCCTCCGGCGGTATTGCCAAGAGGTTGTCCTACACCTGTTTTGAAGGTAAAATGCGCATCAGCTTCAAAGCGCTTCTCAAGGCCTTCTAACAAGACAGGCAGTTCCTCTTTTGAAAATGCTTTACCATGATAGCCAGGCTTATCTTCTATGCCGGTAAGTCCGTACCCTTTAATAGTTCGTGCAATAATGACCGTAGGCACTCCGTCACCTTTCTTGGCTTCATCAAGTGCCGTAACAATCTGTTCCATCTTATGGCCATCGATGACGATAGTTCGCCAGCCAAAAGCAGCCCAACGTTGTTGGTGCTGAACAACTCGATGGTCATCAAGCGTTTCAGTACTTTGCCCAAGACGATTAAGATCAACGAGAGCAATAAGCCGATCCGTTTTGTAATGGGCTGCAATCTCAATCGCCTCCCACACGGATCCTTCAGCCATTTCACTGTCTCCCAAAAGTATATAGGTATAACAGGCAAGATCATTAAGTCTTGCGCTTAAAGCAATGCCAAGACCAATAGAAAGTCCGCATCCTAAAGACCCCGTGGCAGCTTCAGTGTAAGCAAACCGAGTGGTCGGATGACCTTCAAGCACAGAATTAAATTGTCGCAGCGTCATTAACTCATCAAAAGTAATCACGCCAACTTGCTCCCATGCAGCATAGAGAATAGGGGCGGCATGCCCTTTTGATAAAATAAATCGATCATTGGAAGAATCATCAGGATCGTGCGGATTGTATTTCATCGCATAAAAAAAGAGCGCAGCAACAAGATCAGCCGCAGATAATGCTGATGTAGGATGGCCTGAACCAGCTTCTGTGGTAGCC
>PRDV01000065.1 GCA_003174035.1 Candidatus Babelota bacterium | reverse complement strand
TGATAAAATAAATCGATCATTGGAAGAATCATCAGGATCGCGCGGATTGTATTTCATCGCATAGAAAAAGAGCGCAGCAACCAGATCAGCTGCAGATAATGCTGATGTAGGATGGCCTGAACCAGCTTCTGTGGTAGCCTGCAATGAAAGAACGCGCATGTTATAAGCTCTATGCTTTAAAAGCGAAATGAGTTCCTGATTATCCATTGTAACTCCATACTATCCTTCAGCTTCTCGTAATAACCACTATACTATACTAAAACTAACCAAAAATAGAGTTTCTCCATGGTAGCAATCTTCTTGAAGCGTATGGCGCCAAAACTAAGGCGTTGGCTGAAAAGCCTCATTAACTATCTTCACCTTCAGCTTTTTCTCACGCTCTGCTCCTGGCCAATCCTCCTCTCTTGGGGACTCCCTCTAAGTACCGCAAGCATTATTGGCAATTTTATTTTTGCTCCCTTTTTGACATTGTTCCTTTTGCTCAGCTCAATCATTTTTTTTCTAGAGCTACTCTTCATCCCCGCAGCTCCATTTATTAGTATGCTTGAATGGCTATCACTACTGTGGGAAAGGGTACTCTCTTTGGGCAATCGCTCATGGCTTCTCTCATTTGCTCAACCACCACTTATTATTACTTTGCTCATTTTACTAGGCGCCCTTGCCATACTTCATTACAAAAAGTTTTTATCCCCGGTAAAAAGCAGTCTTGCTCTTTGCCTGTACACGATCATTATGGCCTATATGCTTAAAGCAACGATTCCCGCGCAGCAGGAATTTCGTGTGCCTTGCTTTGATAATGAGCTTACGATCATTGCCAACAATGGTCACACTACACTCATCGACCCAGGCTGTCTTGGCAGGCGCATTTCTGCGCCCACTTTTGTTAAATATACGCTCATACCCACTCTCATTAAACGGGGCATAACCCACATTGATAAGCTGATCATAGGAAAACCGGGGGCTACGGTTTTTAAAGCTACTGCATGCTTTGTTGAAGATTTTGTTGTTAAAGAGATATATCTTCCCAAATTCAAGGGCAAGCTTAAAAACAGTGGTTGGTCGTCTTGGGAAAAATTGCTTATCGCCTGCATGGCACAATGTACTTTTTTGCACCTTATTGATTCAGCCGAATCATTGCAAAGGAGAGCACTCCATGCTACTCTTTCTAAAAAAGGAACTGTATGAACAAGAAAAATGTTATTCTGCTTATTGCCCATGAAGGCTATCAGCAAATTGAATATGGGGTAACGCGCGAAGTGCTCCATAACAAGGGTATCCATGTCACCACCGCAAGCGATCAACCAGGAACAGCTACTGCAAAGGATTCATCTTCTACCAACGTTGATATTACGGTTGCTAAGATCAACCCGGAAAAGTACGATGGTCTCTTTCTAATCGGTGGACCGGGAGCTCTCACGTGGCTCAATAACGAACAAGTCCATACCTTATTACGCGAAATGATCGCTTTGAAAAAACCTTATGGAGCTATTTGTATTTCGCCCCGTATTTTAGCCGAGGCTAACGTGCTAGGCGGGAAAAAAGCAACAGGCTGGGACAAAGATCATCAATTAAGCGCTATCTTTCAAAAATACGCAGTCACTTACCTTCCCCATCACGTAGTCGTAGATGGCAATGTAATAACCGCTACAGGGCCTGAGGCCGCTCAGGAATTTGGAGAAGCCATAGCAAAAGCACTCGATAGCAATCCTTAAGCGATATTTCTTGCTTCGCAAAAGCTTCAAACTGAGTTTGCACATAAAATTCAGTTTGACAAAGATAGCGGTAGATGATAACCTCTTATGTAAATATGAAAGGTTATCATGAAAAAATTACTTTCTCTTATCGGATTGTTATCCATCTGCTTACAAGAAAGCACCATGAAAGCAATGGAATCACAAGATGCGTCGCCTCAACCTGCACCACAACTCGTGCCCCCTGCCGTGCCAGGGCAAGCTGCAGCAACTCAACCAGGTGCTCCACAACTACCGGCAGGTACCAACAGGGTATCGGTTAACATGGTAACAATTATTACACTGCATCAGACTTTGGCACCCATTCAGAATGTCCTAGCCCAATTACCAAAAGCACACCAAGGTGCTTCCCAAGCTGCTATTGCTATGATAAACATGGCACAAGCAGGATTAGCTCAACCAGCGGATCCTCAGCTCCAAGCTGCTCAGGTAATACAACTTCAACGAAATGATTTAGCCACCATTACACAGGCCCTTGCTCTCGCCCAACAGGCTATTGCCCAAGGATCTCAGGCACAACCGTCGGCGATTCAACAAGCACAGGCAGCCCTTAGACAAGCACACACGCTTCTTAGGCCAGCCCTTGCTCCACTATTTCCCCCTACCGCTCAACAAGTACAAAACCAAGGAGCTCAAGCTCAGCAAGTTCCTCAGCAAGCAGGGGTGCAACCTGCAGCCCAACCAGGTCAGCAGCGACCTATAGCAGGAATTGCTCAACCTCAACCCCAACCGTTAAGAGCTCAGCAAGCAGTTCCTGGTGGTGGCTTACAAGTAGCCGCCCATCAAGGTAATGTTAACCCATTTGCTCAAAATCCTCCGCTGCAACCACTTCCTGCTCGCGGTTATTTTCTCGCTCCATTAGACCATCCAGAGCGCCTCGGAGCCGGTTCTGCTTTCGCCATGTCTAGAGCATCTCAGCCTTGGTATGAAAAGAAAAAAATTATACACCGTGCTCACTGCAAAACAACCCAGGCTGATTTTGAGAAAGCGGTTGCTGAAAAACAATTTGATGCGGTTTTAGACACTATGTTCGCTCTTGCACAGGACCCCCGAATGATACCATTTGCTAAATGGCTTCAAAAAGTAACGCCCCTATTTTATGCTATCCAGCAAAAAAATCTTGCATTGGTACAGTTTCTAGATCCCCTTGAGTTTTGGTATGGAGATGAGCGTCCCAGGGAAGCATATGTCCACGATCTCCAAGTCCCGCAAGCGGAAAGACAATTAGAATCATTCGATGCATTGAGTGGCGCAAAACTTCGCTCTCTATCACCGCTTGAATATGCTATCGCTACCGATGCGAGCGAAATTGCTGCGTGGATGATGAACAGCGGGAATCCTAAACACTTAACACCGTATGGTCTTCAGAAAGCGCTTTTGAAAGCAATTCAACACAACAAGCTCATCTTTGCAGAAGCTTTACTTGAAAAATTAAGCCGCCTAGAAGCCCCTCCTCACCTAGGTCTGGGTTTAGGCCCCGATGATCAAAAAAATCATTTGCATTTTGCTCAAAGTGCAGATGCCGTAAAACTTCTCATACGTCATGGCTTTGATAAAGAGAGAGCGTTACCTGGTGAGTATCCAAGCCGATTCGATATTGGCCAAAAATTTCAACGCACCCAATTTTCAAACGGTTTGGGAGGACAAGGGCATACAGTTGTCAAAATAGATAAGGTTATGACACCTTTGCATACAGCGGTCAACAAAGAAAACCTTGAAGTGGTAAAAGCGCTTATCGAAGCTGGTGCACTCGTAGACGATAAGTCATATAAGCTTAGTTCCTTGCATATCGCCGCCATGAAAGGAAACTCTGCTATTATAGACGTTTTAGTAAAAGCTGGCGCATCAAAAAACAAAAAAGATTCAGCTGGCTTTACAGCATTAGACTACGCTCTTATCTTTGATCATAAAGATGCCATCGAAACTCTGCATAGAGCAGGACATAGCGTTATGAAAAACACCTGCGCTCTTCATATAGCAGTTAAAGAAAATAGATTTGATCTGGTGCAATTCTTTATTGATAACCACGTAAATCTTAATTATAGGGGTGCAGCTGATGCTCCTCCAATTTATTATGCAAAAAATGTAGAAATGCTTGATCTGCTCGTACGGCATGGGGCCAAATTTGACAAATCACTTATATCCAAATACCTATCAGCTCATCGTCTCCAAAATATGTATGGCATGATCAATTATGTTATAGATCATGGTGGTGACAAAACCCTTGGCAATCCAAATCGAGCAACCGCCCTTCATAAAGCAATTCGCCTTAAAGATCTCAGATTAACTAAGCTCTTTATAGAACATGGAGCAGATGTAAATGCAAAACCAAAAGGCTATGCCTTACCATTAATAAGCGCAATTAATCATCCAATATTGCAGAGAATAACTCGTAGAAAGTATAAATCCGATAATGCGATGTTGAAGCTCTTATTAGGACATCCATTGCTCAAAATACCAGCCGACCTTACAACACGAGCCAACCCCAAAGCAATCAAACGACTCGGATCACTGTTGGATTTCGCAGTGAACTGGCAAAAATATATAGCAGCTAAGAGCTGGATGCGCATATCAAAAAACGGTGAGACTCCATTGTTATTAGCTGCTGTCTGCAATAACAGTGAGGCGTTGAAAGAATTTTTTACCAACCAGTTGGCGCTCGTACCTGCACGTTATTCAATGCTTGCCAAAGAAAAGCAAGGGCCACATTTTGAAAACAAGGAAACAGACCTATTTAAACCACAAGCCCGCTATTATATAAATGCTCATGATAAGAATGGACTTTCAGCGCTCATGTATCTTGCGCGGTATAGCCATAATGTGCATTTTATAAACAGCCTGCTGCCATACTCAGTGTATGCTATCAATGCTGGTACCAAGCTCTACACTGAAGAGGTGCTCAAAGCGGCTCAAGAAGCAGCAAGCTGTGGAAATTATCGTATAGCTTGCGCATTGCTTAACGCATGTATACATGATGTATCAAGCATATTCTTCGGTGAAGAAGTACCTTCAACACCACAGATAGAAGAAGTTGCCGAATCAGAGATTGAAGAAAAAGTTGCTGCACAATAATTGAATCATGAAATTTTTTTGATTATTTCAGCATACAAGTCTTTTAACAAGGTACAAACAAATGTCATCATATTTTCTTGTTCGAAGAACTTATTCTCCTTTGATAAAAAGCGAAGCATTTCATGCTTAAACTCGGCTTCCATTTCATGCGATTCGGTCAATAATGTGACACGATTTTCAAAAGCGCTCAAAAAAAAGTCGATCGAATAATTACGATCTCGAAGTTTAAGCGGAATTAATTCAAGTCTCGGTTGTATGCCCAAACCATGCAGCCAAATGATATCCCACACATCCCGATATTTTATGCGATTTGGTCTAAAAGCAAAGGCAAGCAATGTATCTACGTAAATCTCTTCACGACTCTGGGATTGGACGATCAGTCCGCCAGTTCCAGTGCTAATCCCATAAGGATTCAAGAGCATCATCGGCTGCTTTTCATAAGAAGGAATAGCGCAGATATCTATATTAATTCGTTGAGCAGGCACCTGTTTTTGTTGGGGTCTGGTTTCTACTTTTATCTTCCATGTATTTACATTCTGTTTATCCTTTATAGGCTCACTAACACAAACCGTTAATCCATATTTCTGGTGTATACTTTCCGTTAGCAGGGCACCCATCTGCGCTAACCGATCTCGGGTAAAGTCATTCCCCCCGGTAAAATCAAGATCCTCACTTAATCTTATACCGCCATAGCAGCTTCTCAAACAAGTACCACCAATGAAAGTAAGACCGGCTAACAAATTATTATTACTCAGCGCTCAAAGGATATCGTGGTGCAGTATTTCTTTTTCTACAACCATTCTCAATGAAGATAGGTGCGGTTGATTTCTTAAAGCCTCATTAATCAATGCATCAAATAAACTCATATGCCACTTCCCAAT
>PRDV01000041.1 GCA_003174035.1 Candidatus Babelota bacterium | reverse complement strand
TAATGAACTTACGCGTATTATTCCAGGACTTGCACATCGCTCAGTGAGCAGCATTAAAGAAGCGATTTTTAAAGGAGTTGCTGCTGCCTATAAAAAGGAACAGCGCCCTTATATGATTATTGATCTCGAAAGAAAGAGCAGTAAAGCTCTAGGAGCATTTATGCTCACAAAAATGGTAGAAACCCTGTTTCTTGCTCGCTTAATGGGTATTAATCCTTTTGATCAGCCTGCAGTTGAGCTGTACAAGGCTGAAACGAGAAAAATAATGGAATCAAATCTCTAGTCCTGAATAAGTATGAGCCTCAGTGTTTCCTTATCTGTGCTGTTGAAACAGCTTCTTCACCGAAGATTATATGTGCTGCATTTTGCATACATGCATTGAGTAAAGCACACGCAATCCGATCATTACCGCAGCGTGCTGCTTCTTGAGCAGCTTTGAGTACTTCTTCAGTATAGAGTTTATTGCCAGCATTGATAGCATATACACCGTAGGGCAAAAGGTTATTTATGAACTGGATATTACGACTATACCGCGCAAGATACATAAGTGCAGAAAGACCGCGAAAATCATGTGCATTAATATAATAGCGGGCTTGTGGCTTAAAAAGGTCGGTTGCTTTATTATCGAAATGAGGTCCTTGCTCTGTTTTGGGACGTGCTGAATAACGTGCCGGGACAAGTGCCAGCTGAGCAGTAAAAAATTCTCTCAATGCCTCAGTATTATTGCAGATAGCAGCAAAAAGCAAAGGGGTTTCACCATTTTTTGATTTTCGCATCCAGCCTTTATGCGCTATATACTTTTGCCAGTTTATTGCAAATATCCAAAGAGCGGGTATATTCCCGAATTCGCAATATGATGGGGCTCGTGAGGACATTGTTTCACCATACTGCACAAGTAGTTTTAGGGCTTCCGCGCTTGGAGCGCACTGAAGTTGAATCTGATCAAATAGGTTATCCCCCGGACTTTCAAGCAATGCTTTCATTACGGTAAGCATATTGCGGTCTATTGCTTTTGCAAGTGCACTTACGCGGGAAGATCGATGTGCAGGATTACCGCATTTAATCATCCAAACGGCAATGTCGCTGGCATCAAGAGTAATAGCGTATTCAAGAGGTGTCATTTGGATTTGTGTTAATCCCCGGTCTGTTTGTCCGAGGTATAGATCATCGGGAGCAGCTTCTATCGGTCGCTTGTCTTGACCCCAAACTTGATACCAAAAAGGAAGAGGCTCTAGAAATTGAACGAATGCCAGATTTTTTTGTTCGATCGCATAAAACAAAGGTGTAATCTTTCGAAGCCGTTGGCCGAGGTCCTCAGTTCCATCCTGAGCTAAAACGAACATGGTATCTAAAGCGCTATCAAATTTGTTTGCGGCAAGCATTTCTAAAAGATAAGTTTCCAGCTCAACGCCAGCTGGTCTATGGTCAATATCTTTCATAGTAAACCAGCGTTTCGGTTGCGGGAATAAATCCCACGCAGATGGTGCAGCTGCCCAGCGGGCTCCTGTATATCTATGCCTAATCGGCGTTATTACTGTTATGGCTGGTGTTTGGCGCTTTGCCATTTCTGCTGACACACGGTCCCGTTCGCCTCTCAGCTTTTCCAATTGGGTATGGATGTTTTGTGATTGAATATGCTCATGCTGCGCTAGCGTTGCAATGGTACTGTGTTGGTTTAAAGCCTGATTAACAAGTTCGTTTGCTTGCGTAATGGCAGTTAAAGCTTCTTGAATCGCTGATTCTGGTGCTTTTGTTCCTTGAGCGGACACTTTTTCAACTAAATTTAGAGCATGCACAATATTGGCTTCAGTGGTTGATTGTAGCTCGATTAGCCTGTCCTCTCCATTCGATCGTCTCAACAGTTCTCGTATTTCCTTAAGCTGATTAGGCAAAAGTACTCCAGCATATCGATTAATAGCGCATTGTGTGAGGACCCGTAACATATGCGCTAGTTTTCGCTCAATAGAATAGAGGTTATTTTCACCTATTAGGAATTGGCGAACCTCGATTTTTTCGTGAGTTTGTTGTGATTCCATTGCATTAATTTTGCTTTGCTGGCTTATACATAGCATGCTGAGAATATAAAGTATCTTTTTCATGGTAACATCTTTCATACTAACTAGCCTCATGATCAATTATTGTGCAACTTTTTCTTCAATCTCTGATTCGGCAACTTCTTCTATCTGCGGTGTTGAAGCTACTTCTTCACCGAAGAATATGCTTGATACATCATGTAAGCATGCGTTAAGTAATGCACAAGCGATACGATAATTTCCACAACTTGCTGCTTCTTGAGCGGCTTTAAGGACCTCTTCAGTATAGAGCTTGTTACCAGCATTGACAGCATATACTGAGTATGGCAGCAGGCTGTTTATAAAATGCTCATGATGGGTATATCGAGCGAGGTACATGAGCGCCGAAAGACCGCTCTTGTCATGTGCATTAACATAATAGCGGGCTTGAGGCTTAAAGAGGGCTGTTTCTTGATTGTCAAAATAGGAGCCTTTTACTTGCGCGGACGCCGTTGAATATCGTGCCGGTATATGTCCCAATTGCTTGGTAAAAAATTCTCTCAACGCCGCAGATTTATTGCAGATAGCAGCTAAGAGCAAAGGAGTTTCTCCGTGTTTTGATATGCGCATCCAGCCCTTACGTGCTATATATTTTTGCCAGTTCATTGCGAAGTTCACTAGTGATTCTATGCGCTTGATTTTTTTGGGACTAACAAGTGTTGTAAGGTTTGTGGGTACCATGAGCAGTGGGTGTCCTAATAACAGCTTGAGCATTGCACTATCAGAGCCCGGGTGCTTTAGCGCTTGTATAATTGGTAATGAGCTTATTCGGTCTTTTATTATTGCATTTACATTCGCTCTATGTTCTAAACAAAGCTTCGTTAATTTCAGATCTTCTAAACGGATAGCCTTATAAAGTGGTGTTTCTTGGTGCTGATTAGCAAGACTAATATTTCCTCCGTGCTCTAATATATACGTGATCATATCGTAACAACATGGGGGAGTAGGATATGACAGATATTTGCATATAATTGACTTATCGATGCGAGCGCCATGGCATACGAGAAGAGCAAGCATTTCTACACTTTTTGCATAGTACATTGGAGGAAAACTGGCAGCGCCTCTGTAATTAAGATTTACGTGGTTATCAATAAAGAACTGTACGAGATCTAATCGATTTTCTTTAACCGCTACCTGAAGAGCACAGGTATTTTTCGTGAGACAATGTCCTGCTTTATGTAGAGCTTCGATAGCATCTTTATTATCGTTAATAAGAGCGTAATCGAGCGCGGTAAAGCCATAGGCATCCTTTTTATTTTTAGGTTGCCCAGCTTTTATTAAAACATCGATGATGGCAGAATTTCCGCGTATGGCCGCGATATGTAAGGGATCAAGCTGAAATTCTTGAGCGTGTATTTGTGCGCCAGCTTCGATAAGCACTTTTACAACTTCAAGGTTTTCCTTACTGACAGCCGTATGCAATGGTGTCATATTGATGGTGATTACCGGTTGTGTTCTAGAGTAATGGCGGAATTTTTGGCCGACGTCGAATCGGCTTGGATAGTCAAAAAAAACGGGCGCCCTATGCTTGTCAAATCCATAACGTATGAGAAGGTTTGCGACATCAGCCGTTTGGGCAAAATCTAGAAGATTGTTGGGGAGATTCGGGTGCAAATGCAATTTTTCAAGTAAAGCTTCTACGAGGGTAAGCTCGTTGAGTTTAATTGCTGCAATAATGAGGGGCCTCAACTCTCGCAAATGTATTGTATTACCTTTTTTGATCATCCAAAGTGCAATTTCGGTGGCATCAGTAGCAATAGCATATTCGAGCGGAGATAAGTTGTTCCTATTGTTCAATTCTGAGAAAACTAGTGATTTAGTTAGAGGAATCGGTAGATCACTGATCCAAGCTCTTGTGGGTAATCCAGATGCATACCAAAGAGTAATTGGGTCTAGGAATTGTACGAATGCAAGGTTCTTTTGCTCGATAGCGAAAAACAAGGGATTTATTTTCAAAAGCCGTTTTCCAAAGTTTAGATCTTCCTGTGTCTTTATGCTGTTTGTGTCTGCTGCCCCAGCAAGCCAGCAGAGCGAGTTTAATACACTTTCAAATTTGTTTTCGGAAAGCGCTTGCATTATTTCAGCTTTTGTTGTTGAAAACGATGTATATAAAAACGTTCGGTTCATATGCCAGGGCCGATATCCAAAAGGGGTGCTCGATAAAAGAATTGGGTATTGAGTAAATGTGTTACCTTGATTTTGTGGTAGTCCACTGGCAGCAGGAATTACTGGTGTAATACTTCTGCTTTGGGATTGAGCTTGAGCCATTTCTGCTATTGGTTGATGAGCTTGAAGAGCTTGGGCTGGCACCCTTGTCTGCTGAGGAATTTGCCGAGCTTGTGTGTCTTGCACATGTGGGGGAAATAATGGAGTAAGAATAGTTCTCACTATCTGTTTTGCTTGTCCAAGGACTGCCTGCGCTTCCTGAATCGCCGAGCTTTGTGGCTCATGTTCTTGCATAATTAGTTGTTGAGCAAGTGCAAGAGCTTGTGTAAGAGTCGCTAACTTGTTTTCTTGAACCCTTAGTACTTGAGCATCTTGAAGTGATACATCCGTTGGTTGAGCTAATCCTTTCTGTGCCATATATACCATATCAATAACAGCTTGAGAAGCACCTTGAGAAACTTTTGGTGATTGGCATAGAAGATTTTGAATGCATGCCAGAGTTTGATTGACAATAATAAGTGCTATTACAGCAACTGGTACGGAATTTGTAGTAAATGGTAATGATTGAGCTAGGTGTGGTGCTGTTGTATATGCTGGAGTTGGTAAGCGTTGTGGAGCAGCTTGAGATGGGGCATCCTTGGATTCCATTGCTTGCATTGTGCTTTCTTGTAAGCAGATGGATAGCAATCCGATGAGGCTGAGTAATTTTTTCATGATATAACCTTTCATATATTTCCATAAAAGGTTACCATCTATCATAATCCTTGTCAAATTGAATTTTGTATACAAAGAATGACTTCGCGACTTTTGCTAAGAAAGAAATGGCCGATTTCTCTCGCCATCTTGAACTTTGATCTACATTAGGTTACACTTAGTGTAATTTAGTGTGGAGTTATGATGCAACCTATGAGATTTTTGAGAGACTGGTTAGAAGAGAATGCGAATAATGAGCATTGTTTATTTTCTCTGTCTGATCTACGATCGCTTCTACCTGATATGTCAGATACTGCCTTTAAAACGCTGCTCAGCAGAGCTGTCCATGCCGGGCACTTATTATGAGTATGCCGGGGTCTCTATACGTATGAAAAAGCGATTCCTAGGAATGGTCTATTTTTGTTCTCCATCGCTGCACATCTTAGATCGAATCATTTAAATTATGTAAGCCTGGAGACCGCATTGAGTGATCTCGGGATTATTTCTCAGATTCCCATGAATTGGATTACGCTTATGTCCTCTGGGAGGAATAACATAATTTCTTGCGGCGAGTTTGGTACCATCGAATTCATTCATACCAATAAAAAACCTACTGATCTTATCGGTCATCTAGAATATGACGCAGTTTGTAAGCTATGGCGGGCAGATGCGAGCTTGGCGTTAAAGGAGATGAAAGCAACGGGACGAAATTGTGATTTAGTCGATTGGGAAGTGGCATATGAGTT
>PRDV01000026.1 GCA_003174035.1 Candidatus Babelota bacterium | reverse complement strand
ATGAACACTTTCTTGCAAAGTATGATCTCAATCCTGCCGACTGTATTCTCATCGATGACCAAAAGGAAAACCTTGCCGCCGCAAGGCGCTATGGTATGACGGGCCTTTTGATAGAAAAGGGAAATTATAATCAGGTGAGAAATGAGCTGCATAAACTACACGTAATCTAAAATTATGACTCACGCTCGTGAGTCATTTCTTGAGCAAAATAGACTGAAACCACGAATCCATAGGCATTATAAAGGTGAGTCATTTTTTCAACTCATGAGTCAATTATGAGTCAATTGAGTCGATTACGCATCAGAAATTGACTCAATCGACAGACCTACGAAAAAAATCTCCTGACTTCCAAATAAGCCTGTTCATGAACTTGTTGCTATCTACGTAGAGCTCTGGCATATTGAAGACAAGGAACAAAACACCCAGGTTTTTATGAGATTTGCCTTAGAACTACATAATTTAAGCAAAGTTTATACCAAAAAGGATGGTTCGACGTATACCGCCGTTGATAATATCACCTTAGAAGTTCCCGTGGGACAGGTGATTGGCTTTTTAGGGCCTAATGGGGCAGGCAAAACGACCACCATTAAAATGATTTGTGATATCATTACGCCTTCTCGCGGAACCGTAAAATTACATAATCTGACCTTTAAGAAAAACCGCAATAAGGCTCTTGCTTCTATAGGGGTTGTACTTGAAGGAGCGCGTAATGTTTATTGGCAGCTCACTGGCTGGCAAAATCTCATGTATTTTGGCCATCTGAAGAACGTTGAAACAAAACGACTCAAAAAACATGCTGAGTACCTCTTAAATACTTTACAATTGTGGGATGTTAAGGATATTCCGGTGAGTGACCTTTCGAGAGGAACACAGCAAAAAGTTGCCATTACGTGTGCGCTTATTCATGATCCTTCTATCCTTTTACTTGATGAACCAACCCTTGGGTTGGATGTTAAAGCATCCCGCACGATTAAACAGTGGATTGCAGACCTTGCGAAAATTCACTCAAAAACGGTTGTTTTAACTACCCATCAGCTTGATATCGCCGAACAGCTTTGCGAGCGTATAGTCATTATAAACAAAGGTAAAATTATTGCAGACCAGCCAATGCATGAATTGCTGGAAACTGTCTCAGACACCCATTATCAGATTGCTGTCGCCGGGGATGTAAAAGGTTCAGGCCTTATCTTACATGGTATGGAGATGGTTGAGAAAGAAGACCATACACTTTTTACAGGAGCCATTCTTACTCAAGAGGATCTCTATCAGAAGTTAAGCCAAATTCACGATTTGAAGCTCCCCCTCATTTCGGTAACGCGTACAAAAAACAATCTTGAAGAAGTCTTTATGCAGCTTACTCATAAAGGCGATATCTAATGACCTATTTCATTATTACCTTAGGGATTTTATGACGGTAAAGAGCCTTTTGCAGATACCCTCGCTTATCTATAATGAGATATACCTCATGGGTATCATTTATTGGCATTATAAATGGAGCTATTTGATTAGTTCGATTACTACAGCCGGAGACTTTATTTGGTGGATGCTTCTTATCGATGGCGGTGTTCTTATCCCAGAAAAGATTGCACCCGCTGTAGTCGGCTATCTTGTATGGGTATACGCGAGTTATATTATCTATGATACAAACTCCTACATTGTAGATACAAGCCAAACAGGGGTACTCGAACAGGTGTACCTTTCACCCCACCCGTTTGCCTGTCAGCTGCTGAGCAGATTTTTTGCAGCTACGGTCTTTTGTAGTTTAGAATTAACGCTCGTCGCGGCTACGTTAATACTTTTTGCCCCGGTGCATATTCCCTTTTCTGTAGCTGGAGCTGTTACTTTTCTCATCACGATCTTAGGAATTGCTGGCTTTGGGCTCATTCTTGCTGGCATTGGTCTCATTTTTAAAAAATCACAGCCCTTTGCCTACTTACTTAATAATATTTTGCTCTTTTTTAACGGATCAATTCTACCCCTTGAAAAAATGCCGGAATGGATTCAAACCGCAAGCAAAACCTTGCCAACAACTCAGGGAATTGCCGTTCTTCGTGCAATTACCTTCCATAATCAAACACTCATAGGGGCCCTTCGGGATGGCAGTCTTGTTTTACTCATACTGAACTCGGCATTCTATCTTGCACTAGGATATGCCGTGTTTAGATATTGTGAAAAATGGGCACGAAACAACGGCATCTTAGGTCACTATTAAATGCCAATTCATTTCTTAGCGCTTTCTTTGGTTTGCTTGAGAAGCACGTTACAAGATAGGCAACTTCACCCTCTCATTTTAGCGGTTTTAAAACCACTATCCAAACCAGTCCTGCGATGTTTACTGCAGCATTCGCCCTTGCGGGAGGTAAAGATGCGCAGTGTGATATAGTTTTACCACCCCAAACTATCTATCCTGCTCAATCAGATGTTTATCCCTACAAGCAGGTTGTGGTACCGAATGGGAAGATCCCTTCGCAGGCGATTGGAGCCCATTATTGGAATACCGCCTGGATGGATCCTAAATTTGGAGGTCGCGGTTAAAGAACGTTGATTGAATTTTCGAACAATCCTAGAGCCCTGCTTATGCAGGGCTTAGTAGTATAACAAACTATTGAAAAACGTAGCACACCTATCGTATACTGAAACATATAGTTATACCTAACGAGGACACCAATGAAAAGAATAATTCTCAGCTCATTACTGATAATGGGCATAGGTTCATTACTCCAGGCAGTTCCCTCTTCATCTACGTTACGGGGCTTTATGGCATTTCGATTGAAGAATGTATGGATGCTACAAAGCGCTGCGTCAGCAAATGAATCAAGGGCACGCCTATTTCTTGCTTTGCCAGGCATTAACGTAAATGCTCAAGATGCCCAAGGCCGTACCGCACTTCATTATGCCGCTGAATACGGATTTCCTGGCCTTGCTCAAGAGCTCATCAATAAAGGAGCTGATATCTCGATACAAGACAATCTAGGCGAAACGGGTCTTATGGTTGCCCAGAATAACGATCAAGAAGCGGTAGAAACATTACTAGAGGATGCAATCGCTTAATCTTGTGACTAACGTTGAACAAGGGCTAACACGTGAGGTCGCACACCTTTAGAAAAAAAACCTGCGTGAGCACTATAAAGGGCTACAAGCCATAGGGAAGTAAGAATATTCCAGACAATAACAAAACTTGCATTAAGTATAGCGTCATTGCCGCTCATAAGATAATACATATGCACCGCAGAACCACCTAGAAGCCAGATGATTGCAGCAACGATCGTTGCCAGCCAAAATTCACGAAAGAAGATAGGACTCAAAAGCCCCAAAACCCCTAAACACAACTCAGAAAAAGCCAACTCATACTGAAAAGGGGACCAGCTCCAGCCAATGCACGCGGATATTTCTTGCGCATATAAAAACTGCCCTGCACAGCCCATAATAAAGAGGCAGCCAACATTAAAAAAGAGAGTATATTTTAATAACATTTCCGCTAGGTTGCGCCAAACAATAGCCTTATCAAGAATCATCATTTGCGCAAACGGTAACAGTAGCGAAGCGCCAAAAACAATAAGTGAAAGCACCATATTTGCCGTCATAAAAGATACACAATCAGCCATCGCAAATCCCCCACCTGTAGTATTATTGTTATTTTTAATGCCTTTAAATAATCACAACCCCACGGTTATTGTGCAGTTTGGTTATAATCAATATAGCAGAAAATTAAAACAGCGCAAGGCGATTTATACACAATCCTTTAAAAAAATTGCTCCGCTTTTTTATGAGAAATTCGTATACTAAGGGTGATTCTAAATAGGGGTACTTTCACCAAAGGACGGCAATGTTCAAACACATCTTCCTATGCTTTCTCGTTTCCTTAGTTTACAACTCAGATACAGTTACCAGCGGTCTTAAGTCGGATGAACTTCCAGACTATATCAGCAGGTTTGCTGCTGAGGGTGAACAACAGATCTCCACAAGTTCTGAAGCAAAACCGGTTATCAATGACGAACAAGCGAGGCTTTTCAAAACGGCACTTAAAAAGGCAGCAACAGATGGTGATAGCACAACAGTTGAACAAATGCTTTCTCCTGATAATCAAAAGTGCATTGATTTTCTTACTATCGAGCAAAAGAGTATTCCCCAAAAAGTAGCCGAAAGCATTGGGCAAGCGGTTTTTTTTGCACGTAAAGCCGAGCAGCCCGATAAAACTCCGGAAGCCATTTACAAAGATTTATCTCTCTCAGATGTCTATAAAATGCTCATTGCTTACGAGCTGAGCAAGGAAAGAAACATTCGGGGATTAAAAACGCTCCTTCAAAATGAGATCTATTATATATTCCCGTTTTTGATAAAACTATTTCGTGATGAAAAAGATCATAGCCCTTTAAAGGAACTTCTATCCTTAAAACACAAGGTCACAGCTGATACAATTGAGGCTGCAATCTATATGCAAGATCACAACTATGTAACCGATAGCATAATGTCCAAAGAATACCCAGGAAGGCTTTTAGAATCTGCAAAAGTTGCATATCATCTCCACTTTCCCCGATGGTTCTCTGATATACCCAGTTCATTTGCTATAAAAAGACTATTATATTGGACAGGATTCATTTGCCAGGAAACACTAAAAGATGCCTTTGGTAAAGCCACTGAAATTGACGGGATCGATTATGGCGATTTTATCTTGTCTGCAATTCAAGATCCACGAATTTTGGCCGAAACACATTTATTAAGAGCAAGTAGATACGGATTTCTCAAATCTATTCGCTGGGTCCTCAAGTTGTGCATCAAGCCTCAAAGTAAAGTTTTACTTGAAGCTCTTAATGCAAGCACCTCACAAGGCCATAGAGAAATTACCAAATTGCTCATCGACGCCGGAGCATCTTTTGAAACACTACTGATGTCAATGGACTCTACATCAAGCTTATTTAACCACGCATGCTATGAATCTCATCTATATCAAACAAGCAAAATCGATAGTTTTTGGTCCAGCTCAACCGCGCATCGTTATGTGAGAAACAAACTTCCCGAGATGCCCTCATTATCAGAACTTTATGAAATGCCCTCTTTCCAAAATTTTCTTGATCATTCAGAACATAATTCTAAGCTTCTTGAGCTTACCCGCAGCCCTTTAAAAAGAACGCCGCTCATATGGGCAACGTTATGTGCGCATGAAGCAAAACTAGAGGCCATAAAAAATTGTAATCCCCCTCGCTGGTACTTGCATGCAAGAGATAAAGCAGGGTTTTCCGCCCTTGATTATGCAGCAGCACTTGGCAATGATCGATTAGCTAATTACCTTCTTAAATCCTTAGTCTACCAGGGTAAAATTGACTCAACTTCTCTATTTCTTGCTTCCAATTATGCAGCCAGAAATAGGCACCATTTCTTAGCAGCATGCATGGTTATGTTCTACTTGGGACTTGTACAAGGTATTCTTAGCGCTTAGCTTGTTGAGTAGCAAAATCCGCCTTTGCCGTTTCTAAATTGCGCTGAAATTCCTTAAGATTATTGATGTTCCCCCGCTTGAAAGCCGGAGATTCTTGCTTCATCGAGATTGCCCAGAGGACCTAGGCGTGGTTCTTGCCTTTACAAAGTCCCCACCGGAGGACTTTTACGGTTTTGTACCAACGCATGTCCACCAGGTCTCACTGTCTCTCCACAAGCGTCACTTCGGGTTTACCCAACCCTAGACTTTGCAGTGTGATTATTGTAGCAATATATTTTTTGTTAAACAAGCAAAAATTGTTTAGATACAATTTTACTATGTTTCAGCTTTCATCCCGGTGCTAAAGCACGCGGGCTTTTCGCCGAATTCAAGTAAAGCGAATGTCATGTGCTGTTTTGCTCGATAGCTTTCTCGAAGAAAAATGATTATTTTTTTGGGCGCCAACCGGTTTGCTGGCACCACAGATCAAATTCTTTCTGATACTCAGCTTCATCAACATCACCTATGCCTGAGCCTTCACTTTCAGATTCAGCAATCCAATCTTCAAGTGATTGTAGACCGAGAGATGTTCTTCGCTCATTAACAGTTTCTGGATCTTTTAAAGAGCAAACCTGCCATCCCGATTTGCTTGGATAGAGGTGGGTACCATACAGTTGCGGCCTACCTTCATATAATTCAATGCGATCGTAAAAATTAGCGTAATAGTTGCCTGAAATTTTCCCCGATTTCCACGCATGATACATTATTTGTGCAACTTTTTTAATGAAAGCTGGTCTAGAAATTGCATGAATAGCAATAAACCATGCCGCTTCGTGGATTTCAGTAGTATAGTCATCTGGAAATGGCCAGCCATAGGTATCAAGAAATTGCTCCAGCAAATCCGCATTTTCTTCGTGGACTTTTTTCATTAGGGGATTGTATCCTGGCTTATTAAATTCACCAGCTTTAAAAAGTTCTTGGTAAACTTCTTTATCATTTTTTACGGCCGCAAGCAGTTTGTCTATTTCTGATTCTGAAGCTCTATAAATCATATTAATCAAGTCTTTCGTCATCTTCGCTTTCCTGGCCGCTGCCATCAGCATCGCCATCACCAGCTTTCGAGCCTTCGGGCATAGTTGCCCCATGAGCTCTCAAAAGTTCGCATATTTCAGCGTGACCTTTTTCCATCGCAATACTAAGTGCGTTTTTACCATTCACCGTGAGGTTCACGTCAATGTCAGGATTTGCTAATAACAATTTGACAATAGCCATACGGTTATTGTGAGCAGCACACATAAGTGCTGTAAAAGGATCATCATCCGGATCACAGGTTCTGTTAACATCAATTCCTGGGACCCCAAGCAGTAATTCTATCACATGATAATCGTTACGCTCTATTGCCCAGATCAATGGAGTACAGTCCTCGGAATCTGGAATATTCACATCAATTCCCTCTACGCTAAGCAATAGTTGAATAACGTCGTAATCCGCTCTCCTATAAGAAGTCCGAATCGCCATGTGCAACGGGGTAGTCGCTTCCTCTTCACCACTTTGAGCATTTATACTTCTTTCTCCTCCCCTCATGAGTATTTCCTGTACCATTGCTCGATCATTATTTTCGGCAGCGAGGTGAAGCGGCGTAAGACCATCTTCATCAGGAGCTGTTACATCAACGTCAGGGAAGGTCAGAAGAAAACGAGCAACTTCTAGAGGATTCAACTCCTCGGTCTTTTTAACTGGAAAGTCGCTCAAAAAATCCCCTCGCCCGTAATCATAATCACGATCTACAAGCAGCAAGGATTCCATAAGCGCTGTGCGTCCTTCCACTCGAGCATTTACCTTAATTCTAGGAAGATCACGAAGCATCTTTATGGTAGATAATCGTCCAGATCGTGCAGCTGCGAAAAGCGCGCCATCAGTATCGATACACTGACGCTGTAATAATTCTTTAGTAACATCGCTGTGATCATTGTGTATCGCCGTCATAAGAGCGGTCCAGCCCCATCCATCCCGTGCATTCACATCAATACCTGGTCGATCCAAAAGAATTCGTACAAGCTCTAAATCACCTGAAAAAGCAGCATATATCAATGGTGTCATTTTACACTGACGCCGACTTGATTCCGTTCTTTCAATCGCATTTACTTGAATAGTGGAAAGAGAGAAAAGTATTTTTACACATTCTCTAATACCTTCAGCATTTTGGGTAAGCTGTTTACACGCACCACGACATGCCGCCAGAAGCGCCGTAATACCCTGTTTAGATTCTCTATTAGCATCGGCACCCATAGAGAGCAATTTTTGCACCGCTTTATCACAGCCATATTCACATGCCCACATAAGTAATGTAATGCCGTTTTCATCACACTCATTTGCATCGGTCGTATATTGGGCAGAGTAATTTATAAGTGCGGTAAGCATTGAATAGTCTTTCAATTCTTGCACATTTTTAAACAAAGAAAAGCGTTGTTTGGCATCTTTTATAACATCAGACGCTCTTAGGTAGTCATTCATAATAGAATGCTCCTTAAAAGAACTTAGATTATCAAGACCCCACGTAAAAAATCCACGAGACTTTTGCCGTATCCTTCCGCACTCTCTCTCAAAAGTAGAGAGATTCACTTTTCCTTGAAAACCACCAGCATATAGTTTCAAGACCTCAAGTTTTAATCGCAGTACACCATCAGACTGTGACTCAATTTCTTTCAGCGCTTGTAGTGCATATTCACCATAACTCCGATTCTGTATCAAAGTCCAATACATTTTTCGGTAATCTTCAAAGCATGTACACTTTTCTAAGGAATTATGTAAATAATCCTTAATGGTACTCTTTCGCATCTCCGGTGAAAGCTTTTCAAAAGTTGGAAACAAAGTCCTACCTTGAGTCCACAACCCATAATGAATAGACCTTTGAACACAAATACGTTTAAATATCTCATATTTATAGCGTAATTCTGCATCATCAAGTTCACGAAGGTTTGAAATCTCCCTCAATGCTCGCAATGCCGATTCTCGAAATTCCTTGTAGGTAAATAATGTCTCATAAAGTTTTATATAATCTTTACTTGAGCAACATTCATGTAAGGACAAGTAGATAAAATCTTTGATAATACTATCGCGCAGTTCCGGTAAAAGTTCAGAAAAACAATGAAAGTCTTTTAAAGCAATGTTTCGCCCTGTATCTTGTGGCTCAATCTCACGTGCCCTTTTCATACCTCCGCCCTGTGTTTCTAATACTTGAGGAGTTTCAGATGCCCACACTGTTGCTGATATGTTTAGCATTAATAAAGCCAAGCCGTAGTTGTTTTTTTTCATGATTTTTATCCTGTTAATAAGAAATTATTTTTAGCTAGCATAATGCACAAATAGACATATAACCCATATAAAATGACATTGTACCTACCTTACAAGGATAGCAATTTAATAAAAATTGTCAAAACATTCACTATCAGACATATTTAGAATTACAAAACTGGAAAAGCACTTCAATGATCTGCTCAACTTCATCCTCGGTATTATACGCAGCAAAACTGATTCGTACCGAATCGGTAATGCCCAATCGTCTATGCAACGGCTTGGCACAATGATTACCTGCTCGCACTGCGATCCTATGCTTATCAAGATACGCCGCAATATCATGCGAGTGCAGGTTCTCGCTTGCAAAGCTCACCATATGCCCGGAATGTTTAAGCTCATCAAGGGGCCCTAAAATACGAACTGGCAGATGCTGTAATGCGTTAATAAGTCTTCCCGTTAATCGTGCCTCATGCGCTTTAAGATCATCAAAGGAAATATGAGTGTTTATATAATCAACAGCTGCCTTGAAACCAATAGCCTCAGCTATCGGTGGCGTTCCCGCTTCATAGCGCTGTGGCGGCTTTGCCCAGGATGCCTCATGAAAATCCACTGAATAGACCATTCCCCCACCAACCTGATAAGGCTCAACTTGCGACTGCATGTGCCGTGGCACATAAAGAACACCTATGCCTGTTGGGCCGAACATTTTGTGGGCAGAAAAGGCCAAAAAGTCAGCATTAAGTTCCTGCACGCTGACTGATGAATGTGCCATTGCTTGCGCGGCATCTACCAGTACATATGCTCCCACGCTATGAGCGTGTTCAATAATGAGATCTAGATCAGTGTGGCTACCCAAAACATTGGAAGTATGGGTACACGATACCAATTTTGTTTTCTCAGAGAGCATTTCAAGATAAACCGCATAATCTAACGTACCATCTTCTTTGATCGGGATGTATTTAAGCACAATACCCCTCGTCTTCTCGAGCCGAATCCAGGGAACTATGTTTGCGTGATGTTCAAGTTCGGTAATAATAATCTCATCGCCCGCTTTAAGATGAACTTGCGCCCAGCTTGATGCCACAAAATTAATCGCCTCTGTTGTCCCCTTGGTAAATATCACTTCATCAGGATAAGCTCCTATAAACTGCGCAATTGCGGAACGTGCGTCTTCGTACAAAATAGTTGCTTCCTCAGCCAAGGCATAGACGCCACGATGCACAGGAGCATTATGCCGCGCATAAAATGAGCTCATGGCATCAATAACCACTCCGGGCTTTTGCGTTGTAGCGGCGTTATCAAAATAGAGTAGCTTATTATTGCGGAAAAAAGGAAAATCCATGAGCATATCTTTCCGAGTTCTGGGTCTGCTCAACATGAGCTTGATTGATGAAAGTTGGTATTACCTTTGTATTTAGCATGCTTGCGCGATATCAATTGCTCCGACAGTCTGTTTAGCATGATCAGCCAATCCACGTAATGAGTGTAGATTATGAGCAATTATTTGGCAAGCGATGAGAGCAGTAACTCATGCCATAAATGAGAGCTCCAAAAGGATCATTAAGCCTTCAAGGTAGTACAGCGCTTACTAGGCGATTTTTTAAAGTATTTGCAGCCGGTTCACTATATGAACTAACCTGTTCAGCGTAAAATGCTTCAATCAACATTTGCGATGCAAACTCCCTATCAAAACCTCGTGAAAGCAAGTAGGTCATTTCTTCATCACTGAATTTGCCAACGGCGCTACCATGTCTACATTGTACATCATCTGTAGCAACTTCTAATGAAGGGATAGCGCAACTGCGTGCACCTGAGGAGAGCAGTAATGAACGATGCTGCAAATCAGCTCGTGAGCATTGAGCGGCTTGCTCAATCTCAATCAAGCCCCGATAAAAAAAACGAGACGTATCAGCGCATAGCGTTTTTACGTTTACTGAACTCGTAGAGTCTTTCCCTTTATGTGTCTGATACGTAAGCAATGCTGCCTGCTCCTGCCCTTTCAAAGCAAAAAGCGCGCTATGCTCAACAGAAGTATCTTTGTGGAGTATAAAATCGCGCACTGCCCAGGTTTGCTTCCCGCCTGTTAAGCCTGTTAATCTTTTCAATTTTGCTCCTTCAGCCAAATGCCAGGATTCATGCTCCACCCCAAAGGCATCTGTCTCAAAATACTGATCGGTAATAAAAGTCACCTGTCCCCCCGCTCCTATGAATCCAACAAGCAAGTTCCCATATATACCTTGTATGTGATCATGGTGCCGCACGATATTTACTGAGGCACCATCCTCAATAACCAAAATAAGCACTTCGCAAGCAAAAAAACCTGAAGTTTTACTTCTATGCAACAGATCGCAACTAATAGTGTTTGACTCAGGCACATACAAAACCTGCGCTTTAGTAAAGGTAGCAGCAATCAGAGAGCCAAATGACCAAGGCTCTGCTATGATTTCACGAATTTTTGCCATGGCCGAGGGAATAAAAGGCAAGGAATCAATATCAGCAATCCAGGCACCTGAGCCTAAATCGAGGACACTATCTTTTGCACGAGATGCTATGGAGTAGACTTGCCAATCAATGAGTGACGGCATGAACAAGGAAAGCTCTTTATCAAGAGCCGGCCTTTCCTGATACAAACTTTGTAGAGCTTGTGCGCGAAGCTGTTGAGCATACGTGCCCCAGCGATGTGCAGCATAATACAACTCAAGTAACGATGCCGGGGGAATTAACAGAGGGCTTAAAGCACGCCTAGCCAATGGAACCCTCCATTTCTGCTTCAATTAAACGATTAAGCTCAACCGCATATTCCATAGGCAAAGTTTTAATAAAGGGCTCGATAAATCCGGTAACAATCATTGCCTGCGCCGCTGATTTAGTAATGCCACGCGAGCTTAGATAGGTAAGTTGCTCATCCTGAATTTTAGAGACCGAAGCCTCGTGGCCTATATCGACTTCTGATTCTTGAATAAGCATTGTAGGATAGGTATCAGTTTTTGAGAAAGCATCACATAATAAGGCATCACACTGAACGCGAGACTGAACTCCACGAGCACCCTTAACCACTTTCAAAAGCCCTCGGTAACTTGAGCGTCCCCCATCCTTACTTAATGATTTTGCTACAATAGTTGAGCGAGTGTGTGGGGCTAGATGAATTATTTTCCCTCCCGAATCCTGATGCTGTCCTGCACCTGCAACCGCAATAGAAAGAATATCTCCTTGTGCCCCCTCTTCTTTTAAAATAACCGAGGGATATTTCATCGTAACCTTACTGCCAAAATTACCATCTACCCACGACACATGAGCATTGCGGTAGGCCATAGCTCTTTTGGTAACGAGATTATAGACGTTAGGCGCCCAATTCTGAATGGTGGTATAGCGCACCTGAGCCCCTTCATGGGCGATAATTTCAACAACAGCACTATGCAAAGAGCTGCTAGTATATACCGGTGCGCTACATCCTTCAATATAATGAACCGAAGAACCAGGTTCCGCAATAATGAGCGTCCGCTCAAACTGCCCCATACGATCAGCATTAATGCGAAAATAGGCTTGAAGCGGAAGATCGATATGAACGCCTTTGGGCACATATACAAAACTTCCCCCACTCCAAACTGCAGAATTCAATGCTGCAAACGGATTATCATTTGGAGGAACGATCGTTGCAAAATATTTTTTAAATAACTCAGCATGCTCTGCGAGACCGGTATTCATATCACAGAATAGAACCCCTTGTGCAGCCCATTCATCCTTTAAACTTTTATAAATAACTTCAGACTCAAATTGTGCACCCACCCCAGCGAGCATTTTCTGCTCAGCTTGTGGTATGCCTAATTTCATGAAGGTATCTTTGATTGATGCCGGCACATCCTGCCATTGTTTTTTTTGGCTTTCCAGAGGCTTTACGTAATACAGCATATCTTCGACCTTCAGCCCCGAAAGATCAGGACCCCAAGTTGGCCAAGCCATTGATGCAAACTGCTCAAGTGCTTGTAAGCGAAACTCGAGCATCCAGGCAGGTTCATTCTTTTGAAGAGAAATTTCTCGTACAATATCCTTATTGAGTCCGCGAGGAACCTTAAAGTACGATTCCATCATAGCCCCCGAGCTCTATCTTTTGAGCTAACTCAAAGCCACCCGTAGCCCAGATCTTGCCTTGAGCCATAATATGCACATAATCGGGTTGCAATAGCTCAAGCATACTATGATAATGCGTAATAACGAGCAGTGACATGTTGCTTTTCTTGGCTGCATTGGCAACAACCGCAGCAATTTGTTTGCGAGCATCGCTATCAAGGCCAGAATCAATCTCATCAAGAATGGCAAAACGGGGCTTAAACAAAAGTAATTGAACGATTTCTAGGCGCTTCTTTTCTCCGCCTGAAAAGCCCTCATTGAGATGGCGATAGAGAAAGCTATGATCAAGATGTACTGCATCAAAAGCTTTATAAGCTAGTTCCTTAAAATCAGTTACTGAAAGTTCCTGCTGCGTAAGCATCCTATGAGCTTCTTTTAAAAAGGTGAAAACCTGTACTCCTGCAATAGCGGGCGGCTGCTGGCAAGCAAGAAAAAGACCTGCACGAGCGCGCTGCTCAAGCGGAAGCGTTTGTAAATCTTGACCATCAAAATGCATTGAGCCACTCACTATCTCATACCCTGAGTAGCCCATAATCGTTGCCGCAAGCGTGCTCTTACCAGATCCATTAGGACCCATGAGCGCATGTACTGATCCTCGATCAAGAGAAAGTGAAATATCTTTCAGAATAAGAGTGTCCTTATAAAGAACAGACAGATGTAATAGCGTGAGCATGGGGAATCCTGATTGCTTTAGGAGCGTAAACTGCTGCTATGTACATAAGATTATCAGAGCGTATAAAAAGTGCCAGTAAGCACTTTCGCTTTTTGTGCACACATACGCACCATTTTCACGTGCCTTATCCGGTAATTCACACTATTCGGAATAACAATTTATCCACAGATTTGCCTAGTTTTTTTTCGAAGCGGGCTCTTACTATTCCAATGGTCCGACTTATGTTACGCTCAGGCATAGTTAGAATAATATTAGAATGCCTGTCAAATCGCTTAGTAATGATTCCATCAGCTAGAATATCAAGACAGGTTTCTATATAATCTTGAGCAGAAGAAGCTACTTCATCGATATTTGCATAGGAGCGCAAGAACAATTCAAACATTCCTTCGATATTTTTATGATTCTTCGCCAGCTCAAGATAGTATTCGAACGGAAGATGTAGCGCAAGTTCTTCCCTGTCAGCATCCTTAAACAAAATTCTCATAATCGCATGCATTAAAGGCTTTACACCCCAATGATGCGCAAGGCTCAACAATTCGATTAAATTCATATCTTCATCAAGTGAATGAGCAATAAGATTACGGAATGGTTCAATGAAAATTTCATTGTTGTCCTCATTGAGCTCTTCAAAAGGAACATCCGGTATAGCAGTATCTATCAGATCATGTGTCATAAGATAGAGAACCGTCAGCGAAGCCCCAAAAAGATCAAGCGTTCCCTGGGAATAAGATCCCGAATTCATTATTAATTCGTTTTTTGCCGCTTCTTTAAACCTGCTCAACGCACTTCCATAAGGAAAGTATTCAAGAACTTTTTTAGCGACTTTCACCTGGGCAATTTGTTGACCAGCATTCATACTCGATATAACAAAAAAATTGGCGTCACTTTCTATATGATCCCTAAGCTGGGCATTAACGAGCATATAATGCCCCATCATAAGTTCCTTAGCTTCTTTCTCGTGGGTTAGAAGCCATAACAGGTTATTGCTAGTGGTATACAGCACATCCACATTACCGGTAACTAGCCTCATGCGGAGCAGTTCAATCAAGCGCACCTTATTTGTTCCAATTCTTTTTGAGAGAAATCCATCTCGCAGCGCTAATTCATTGAGAACAAAAGAGTCTGCCAATGTTGCTGATTTGCATTTATGGTGTATAGCTCGCATCTCCTGAAAACTCAGAAGATCCGATGCGATGGCCGCTATGTTTACTGGGGCTTCATGCCTAAGCCAATTTACCTTATCCTTTTCCATAGCAAGCAAGGGAGACATTAAGAAAACAAGACCTAATGTTACTTTTACGCCTTTTAAATCTCTGAGTTTCAATAGTTTCATAGAATCACTCCAAATAATAGTATATTATCCTTCTAACACAGCAAAGTGGGGAATCTAACGACTCAATTCTTTCCAATTTCCATCCAGTGGCAAAAGCAAAGAATGATACAAAATAATCAACCCACCTATCATCGGTATCTTCAATAATTGATGTAAGCTCTCATAGCTCTTGTCTCCTTAAAATTTAGTTTAACTACTCATTTGATTTTAAAGAAAAGGTACACCACGACAGTAGTAATCGTCTTATCTCTTCTGGTAGACACTCCCATACACCTAATGCAAGGGGATTACCTATATGTAACCTATCTGCACGGAGCAATTCTAATAACCATATACCGAGTTCCCGTCTTAACTCTCCCTCACTATGCGATTTACGAACTATTTCTTTTACAATAGCGATCAACCCGTAGATAGAGTCATGCTGAGCAAAATCATTATGCATCAAATTTAAGGTAACCTCTTTCAATTGCATATCGCCAAAAACTACCAATAAAGAACCTAATCCGTCAATAGTTGTCAACCCGCGTCTTCTTAAATCAAGGCTATTCGTTTTAGGGCCCTGGGTCACTTTTAAGCGTTCTTTCGCCATTAAGTCCATGAGTGAGAAACCTGGTTTATGACTAATCTGAGTTCCTAGTGTGCCCAACAAGGCTAATGCGCCATTGTAAATCCATTGCATGTTTATTGTACCTCATCTCTCTTGTATGATCATTTCAACACTATTATTTATGCTTAATGTGCTTTCGTATAAATTTATGAGCCGTAATTTACTAAAGATTTGATGGATACAAGCTGCTGCCAAGCTTTATCAGACTCTCCATCATTACTCTGCAATAACGTTTCCTTCGTAATAATCTCAATTTCATCGCCTCGTTTTATGCTTATGCCATAAGGTTTTTTTTGAAGTCTGATTCGCTTATATTCTTTCTGGTTCGGTAGAACAATACAGTTGATTACTTTCCTAGTCCTTTTATCGAGTATTGCGACTACCCCCGATGTATCAGACTGAAAAAAATCGAAGAGAACTACGCGATAGTGACCATCAAGTTCCCCTACGATATCGTAGAGAGAACAACATGCCATATCGACAAGCGGTTTTATGTCAAAGATTTCAGCAAGCCGCACTAGGACACAATCATTTTCTGGATAAGAGCGTTCATAGAGTAGTTTACACGCCAAGTAGTAGTAATTGCTGCACAGCGTTACATCCCGGGACCCCACCTGCTCATAATAAAGAACATAGAGCAATAATTTAAACCAAATGAGGCTGTTAGCAACCTCCTCCTTGTTTTCAATCGAAGACTGCACTTCTAATACTTTTTGTTCATTGAGCAATGGAAATGCTGCATGCATGCCTGGGAAATCGTTCACCATATCCCTATCTATTGAGCAACTACTGTCTTCATACTTTAGTACATAACAGCGCTCACGATACTCCTTAAAGCGTTGCAGAATCTCATCCTCATTTTTATCGCTCATAGTTGCACCATACACTTTGATCCAATGGCAGATATCAAACATCAGATCATCCACTTGAATCGTAAATATGTTTCCCTGATTACGAATCTGTTCGAGACCGTATGCATAGGCTAAATTCAAAAAAGTAGTACTGTGGTGCACATCATCAAAAATCCCAAGAAGTCTAATTACTGAATCTGCTCCCCTATCCAAATCTGCTAACTCCTTTTGTAGGTTCGCTTGTACCACTTTTTTGATCTCCGGACGCTGCCTCAATAAGGGCCAAAAAGAAGCTCGTTGACAATCAGCAACGACTCGCGCTCTTTCTTCATCGGTATTCATGAGCAAAATAAGTTGATCAAAACAGGCATCGATATTCTTCTGATGAGGCTCAATCAATTCTGAAGAACCAACGATCGGTGCTAGCTTAACTGAAAGCAGTTTTATGAGCACATCGTTATTTTTCTTATTCATTAATAAAGGAGCACAGAATTGTATGGGCAAAAGTTCTGCCAGAGTTGGTATCTCAGAGTGGTTAGCCATAATACGAAATAAAGCATGACTCAGCGATCTTACATCCCATTCATGGGAAAGCGCTAACATTCCGAGTAAATCAATGTCAATTCGTTCTAAAACTGGCATAAGATACGCAATAAAGAGCTCCATCATTTTTTCATTATTATCATCACTTACCACATCAAAGGCCAATGGGCACTGATCATCATCACCAATGATATCCGTGTGTGCAGCCTGATAGAGTACGTGTAACATTTTTACAAATAGTTCAAGGGTTGCACTAGAAAACGAGCCTGGAATCATAAGAATATTAGTATCCTTGACCTTATTGTTGTCCTTGTAACGCTTACATGCAGCTCCATAGGGAATAAAATCTAGAATCTGTTGTGCTACATCGAATGAAACTTCTTTGTCGGTTATCACATCTTTTGTCGTAATCGTACACATTGGGATGGTCTTTTGCGCATCGCCAGTGTCTGCTGCCGGTATGAGTTGCCTGAGGAAATTCTTCTTTGTTTTTTCACGAGCACCAACATCTCCAATGCAGCCCAATGCTTCGAGAAAGAGCAATTTCTCCCGCTCTGGAATGTTTATATAAGAAAAAGTGTATTCCATATGCAGTCTTTGTATTTCAGATTCCAGCAAGCGAAAGAGCGTACTTTGATTTTTAGTATTCAGTGCTAATACCGAAAAATACTCTAAAGGAATTCTGACATCGGTTATGCAAAAAATCGCTTGCATGATAGATCGAACATCGAACATATGCGCAAGAGCCATTACTTCAATAAGATCTATTTGACCATCCATGCAACTACGGATCAATGCTTCTATTTGTTTCATGGTATCATGAGCTCCATAGCTGCAGAGAAAATCTACTTTATTTTGCTCTTTTGAAAAAAGCACTATTTCTTCATGGCTTATAGAATCATTGCTCGATACATAGGTATCATGATGGAGTCTCTGGTAGCGGAGAGAAAGTGCTGAAAGCAAGAATCTAAAAAATTCAATACTCGAACTCTTAAATGAGTCATGAGGGCAGAGCTCAATTATGCCTGTTTTCCCCTCCTTCATTGAAGCACATCTTTTTAAGAATGGAAAAAATTCAGCAACTTTGCGAGAAATAAGACATGAAGTTGCATGATTTTTTAAAACATAACAAGAATCCTGGTACTGTTCTTTAAAACTCTTCTTGATTCGTTCTTCAAGATCGATTCTAAAGGGCTCCTCAGCTGCCAAAAAAGCTTCAGGATCCCATCCTTGTAAAACATCCTCACTATGACACTTTGGTGCAATACCATCATAAGTATCCCAGACCCATTGGCAGATATCTGCTAAAATACAAAGCGCCTTTGTTCTATCTTTTTTAAAAAGATCAACCAAATGGTATTCCTGCGCTAAAACGGCTAATGGACGATAGTATGTGCGATAACGGTCACGAGGGAACCAGCCATTATTAAGACAGCTCATTACACCATGACTTTCAGGTTGCGCCTCAAGAGTTTCTATTACAGAAAACTGAGGGATATATGTTCTAAAAAGCGCTTTCCAATCTCCATTCATGGGGAAAAGTGAGCCGTGTGCAAGAAGAATGGTCCCCACTATCAGGGCTTTATGCAATAATCGTTCTAGTTTCATACGGATCTTTCAGGTTATGTAGTTACACTTGTCTCATTGGTTCATCATTCTTTTTGTGCACCCTATGTAAATCAAAGACGTAATTATGCTTTTACAGGAGGATACAATCCAATGTGCATAACGATCCAGACCCAGATGTGATCGGAAATGAGGGGAATTCTTTGCCGTTCTCCATTCGCTAGAACGGTGCAATGGGCCTGTCCCATCTTGCGAACACAGTCAAAAATAACGTCACAGTGCCTGTAAAACTCATTTACACCGCTTACACCGATTAACATTTTCTTATCCTCCTCATACTTATAACGAATATAAAGGAGCTCCCATACGGCTTTGACGTAGGCATTGTAACCTGCTCTTTCTTTAACGCACGGTTTCGCTACCAGAAGGGGCAGATATTCAAGCGGAACTTCACGAGCAAATCGTGCAAACTCTGCAGGCTCTAGTTGTGCTATCACCTCAAAGAGCGCATGGCAGATGGTCCTTAAATCCCATTTATGGGCAAGACTAAATAGTTCCAATAAATCTACCTCTTCAGTCATAGCATGCGTAATAATGTCTTTTAAGAAATCTATTGTCTCTGATAGGTCACCCTTATAGTTAAGGAACTCAAAAGCGTTAAAATCTTTCTTAAATCCAATTTGTGGCATAAATGCAACAAAATCTACGTAATCATAATAAAACGCAGAAAGCAAGAGCGCAAAAAGATCAACCGTGGATTGTTCATAAGGGTGGTCTGAACGCATTTCGAGCGTTTTTCCTTCATTAAAATTGGCGCTTGCTTTTATGAAAGGCAAAATAGCCGCAACTTTTTGTGAAATAGCGCTGAGCGAGCCATGATTCTTTAGAGTGAATGGCTCACCATAAGAAAGCTTAAAAGCAGCAACTATTTCAGCTTCAGACGAACTGAGAAAGAAGCGGTAGCGTTCCTCTTTATCTTTATCTGCAGCCCACGTGTGTGCAAACTGACAGAAATCAATAAGGCGTTTGTAGGCTTGTATCTTATTAGTTTTACTCAGCTCTATAAGATTGTACGAGCGGCTTAATACCGCAATCAAACGAACAATAGCGCTATCATTTTCCTCATAATCATGCGCTCTACCCCATGGCTCTAACGAACTAATAAGCTCTTTTACATTATCAAGCGTTGCACAGAGCTCAGATAACTGCGTATCTTGAGCAAATACATTGTTAACTTTAACCGCAACTTCCATAGCATTTGTTTCCATCCCCACTAGTGCGAAAGCCATGAGCGGGTAACTATATTTTTTTAAGAACATTATTATACCTTCAGTTTATGATAGTCTCTACAAATCCACATTCTTTTAGTCGACGATGTTCTTTTCCATCACATTGTTTAGCATATCAAAAAAGAAATCATTGTCAATTGAAAATTTATTTTACCGAGAAAAATAGCTTGAGTTGATGCGTATGGAGAGACTTTTGGCGAACCTAAAATAATCACGCTTATAAGATCGTAAGATACATGCAAGTTTAGCACTAGATACTGGATAAACAATCTTAACAAAAATTACTCACTTCGTTACACTTATATTATTAACTTTTGCAGGTACCACTATGAGCACAATAAGCAGAGAAGACATCATTCTTTATCTCAAAACTCACAAAAAGTTTCTTGAGGAACAATTCGGTGTTACCAAAATTGCTCTCTTCGGCTCCTATGCTCGTCATGAGGCTACTATTGACAGTGACATTGATTTGCTCGTTGAGATGAAGGAGGAGGATTTAACGCAACGTTATTACTTGAGACAACATCTTGAAAAACAATTCAACAGAAAAGTTGATGTCGGGTATTTTAATACCGTCCACCTCTATATTTTACGCGACATTGAAGAGGACCTCATTTATGCATAAAAGGGGTAACCGATGTGTCGGACCTATAACCCAAAATTTTTGGTAAGTACGCTTAAGTCCTCAATCTGAGTAAGATTTTTTCCATCTTTCGCATTTTTAATAGCTTTTTTTGTAGTCGCATTGGGAACATGATTACCCCGACATTCCCCGAATAATTTCTTTACCTCATCATGAGAAAGAAATTCAGTTTCCCGTTGCAGAGCAGCTTGTGCAATGGCTCCGAAATAAATGTCCTCAATTTCTTCGATCAGCTTATCGAACGTTACCATATCCAAAATCACCCCTATTTTCTTACCCACGTTATCAACTATATAGTGGGGAACAACTTCGGGAATTTTCTTGCTACGCTTTTTCATAGGAAACCTCCTAGTAACTTTAACCGATTTCTCTCATATTATACAGCGTTAAAAAAAATCATTACTCGGTATTCATGATTTGGCATTCACAGATCTACTTTTCTTCCCGTGCTCATAAGACTGCTATTGTTCAAAGAGAAACCAAAATCCATAAGATGTTAGCAAACAATAGGTTATTAGCCATCTTGTATTTAGAGACTATCATACAAGGTCATACAGCAGCAATTAATTTCTGGCCACATATAGCTCTTCTATAAGTGGCCACTTTTTAGTCTTGATTTTAATTTTCTGGCCACTTATACTGGGTCTATAGGTGGCCATTTTTTTTGAGAAAGACTAATGATAATTGGCAGAAAAAGAGAACAAAAACTTCTTGAAAAAGCTTATAGATCGAATGAAGCTGAATTTATTGCTCTCTACGGCAGACGACGAGTTGGCAAAACGTATCTCATTCGCGAGTTTTTTACCAACAAAAAATGTCACTTCTTTCATGCAACGGGTCTACAAAACGGGGACTTAAAAATTCAACTCAAAAAATTCTCAGAAGCGCTTTCACTTACTTTTTTTAACAACGCACCACTTGAAACTCCTAAGAGTTGGGGGGATGCATTTGCTCTTCTTCAGGCGCAACTGCTACAAGCGAGGGGCAAAGTTGTTATTTTTCTTGATGAATTACCATGGCTAGCGACACGAAAATCTGGATTGCTGCAAGAACTGGATTATTATTGGAACCGACATTGGGTTGGTATGCGCAATGTAATTTTGGTTGTTTGCGGTTCATCAGCCTCTTGGCTTATTAAGAAAATTATTTACGCAAAAGGCGGCCTTCATAACCGAACAACAGCACAAATCAAACTTCTTCCATTCAGTTTAGGTGAAACTGATGCTTACCTAAAAAGCCGTAAGATAAAGCTTAACCATAAGCACGTATTAAGTCTTTATATGGCTGTAGGCGGCATTCCCTATTATTTGCGCTATGTAGATCATGGGTTCAGCGCAGATCAAAATATCCAGCACATTATTTTTGATAATGAAGCACCTTTAAGGGATGAATTTACGAAGCTCTTTGATTCCCTTTTTGAAAATGCAGATGCCTATAAAGAGCTCGTCACCCTTATTGCCCACCAAAAAGAAGGACTCACCCGGGTTGAGCTTAACTCGTTATCTAAGGCATCTCAGTCGGGAGGAAGATTATCAGAGAGATTAGATGATCTCATATCCGCAGGGTTTATAGAAGAATACATACCGTGGGGGCGAACCACAGGCTCGTATTATAAGCTCATCGACGAGTACTGTCTCTTTCATCTCCATTGGGTTGCGTCACATAAGGGTAAAAAATTTGCACAAGAGTATTGGCTTGATCAAAGTCAGAGGCCTGCCTACTATGCATGGTCTGGGTACGCATTCGAGGCAGTATGCATGAAGCATATTGATGAAATAGTAAGGGCTCTAAAAATTAGGGCTAGTAGCACTATCGGCTCGTGGCGAACCAGTGGCAGAAAAACATCAGAACAAGGCGCTCAAATTGATCTTGTAATTGATAGAAGTGATAATGCCATAACATTGGGTGAAATTAAATATACGCAGCAACCATTTGCCATAGATAAACAGTATGCTCAAAAATTACGGGCAACGATAGCTCTGTTTAAGCAAAAGACTAAGACAACTAAGCAGATTTTTCTTGCAATGATCTCAGCGAATGGATTGAAAAAAACTCTCTATTCTGAAGAACTGGTGACGAGTCTTGTCACACTCGCTGATTTGTTTTAGTTGGTATGTATCCTCGCCGTGGAGTTTAATGTCCTAATTTGCCTATGCGCAGTAGAACACTAGTCAACCTTGAACATGGGTTTCACTATACCTTACTCTACCTTTTCACATCATTTTTTATCTAATGCTAACAGCGCGTCGAGCTTTTCTTCAGATGTTTTCTCATCTTCATCGCTCAAGAGGCTTTCTTTAGTAATTCTTACAAAGTGCCCATCATGGTAGAGGATATCAACAACATTGTCATGTACTTTAATAAGTGAAGTTGGCAATGCATTGAAACGATCGATAGTTTTGATCACTCTTTGTGTAGTTAGGTCGAAGAGCAATACAAGACCATTATCCGCAAAAGGCTCATAGCTGACTAATAGATGATTTACGTCAAACTCTGCGATATCCACTATAGCCGCCAGGCTATTGCATGGATTTTTCAATCGGGCCTTACCTATTCCCGTCGCCAGATCATAGACCAAAACAATGTGTGAACAAAAATTATTATTTATGCCTTCCTCTACATATAATGCCAGGCGATTGTTGCTTAATGGTTTCATACTACGTATCCGATGTGTTTCTTTCTGTGGAACTACACAAGCTTCAGGCAAGACAGTTTTTAAGATCGCACTCTTTCCTACTAGCCGTGACGCTGCAGGAGTAAGCAAAGAATACACTATATCGTTTTTCAGCACATAATCACTACTACTCCACACTTTAAGTCCAATTTTCCCTTCATGTCTATACGCGGCTACAATATAATCAATCGTCGCAGTACAGGCAGTAAATCGCACAGTACTATCACTTGATGATCTTCCATCATGGGTAACAGCGGGAGCAGCCACAAGTGTATGTAATTCCTTGCCCGATTGAGCATCAAAAATCGTAAGCCCCAAACCACCCTCAGTGCAAGCAACTATACAATGATTACCACCACGCTCCAAAGACGCCACGCGCAATACGCGCTTGTTTTTTATACTCCAAACTTCATGGGGAGTCCAGTCTTCATCAAACTGCAGCCTGACCAAAGTACCTTGATAATCATTATAGATACATGACGTTTCGGTAAGTCCTACTAGCTGATTAAATGTTACCTCTCTAATATTGCGAGGCTGAGGATGTAGATAGATAGGACGGCCGTCATAGATATCATACATCTCGCGAGGATGCAAATGCAAAGCTATATTCCCTGGGGTATGAAGAATGTGATGCGTTCGTAAATCCCCATCGCAAGCAAAACAAAGCATCTGAGTCCCGAGGTAGTCAGCCGTACCTCTATAGATAAACCTTACTGCATCATTCGCATCAGAACGGGAAGTAGTGAGAATGTGACGCTTACTAAAGCATGAAAGCATCG
>PRDV01000034.1 GCA_003174035.1 Candidatus Babelota bacterium | reverse complement strand
CACTTCCTCTTTCGACCCTTCGCTGTGATGAGCAATATGCTCGAGATATGAGAAATACACTCACTCAATTTTCTGGATTTGTGAATAAACCAGTACTTAAGATATACGAGGACTATATGATCTTGGTAAAACTCTTTGTCGATCTGGGTTTTACTCTGCGTCCTATAGAGGTTGCTTTAACGAGTGTTGAGCGAGCACGCTTAAGAACTCCACTCCAACACTATGTAAATTGCAGAGGCGCCTATATAAATGCCCTTGGCCTCAATGTATTTGATCCTGCACCTGCCAAAATAATACTCAATGGTTGCGAAAAAACCTATGCCATTGAAATGGAAGACGCTCTACAATTTTATAGACCCCGCGTATCACCGGACACGCTCAATCTTTATCAGGAATATATGATAATGCTTAAACGCTACCAAGATGTGAGTTTCCGTCTTAAAGACTTTGAAAACACTACCCCATTTGATTTTTTTACTAAACTACGAGAGCCAATGCGACGCTACAATAACTGTAAGGATGCTATTATTAGAAATACCAGTCCTTTAGCACCAGGTTCATTACTTCAGCCTCTCCGATAACAACAGTTATGGTTTTTCACCCTTATGAGCTTTGAGCGAATTGGTATAGATCTTTAAGAAAGAATACCAGCCATGTTCACTTGCAAAAGTGTTGTTGAAGGAAGTATTGTTGAGGGAACTGTCGAAGCTGCTGTGGGGGAAATAGAATGAGCATCCGCTGGCCAAAGGGCATCCCTTACCAGCAACATGTGCAATGATAAGCCCATTCATTTTCTCTATAGCAGTAATGAGTGCTATTCTCAATGTATCTATTTCTGGAGTTATAGTAATAAGGTCAATTTCCTCCAGAGTGGCCTCAAAAAATGCAATAATATCCGCATAATCGGGCATAAGACTAAAGCGCTGATTTGCTCTACGTGCACGATAGAGCAGTGGGATCAGATCATAGGCTGCAGATATTTCGAGAATACTATGTATGGAAGATACTACACTATCGATTGCACTGACTACTGGATCTACATGCATAAGATCTAAGAGCGAAAGACTGTAATGATGTGTACCCCGTATACGCTGTTGGGCATCATGTGCGTACACAAATTGACGCAAAGAAGTATGTGTCTCCTTCACCGGTGTCAGAAGAGCTATAAATGACCTATAATTCCAACCCTCCTTTTCTTCTGCTTCCTGTGAGGCACAAACAAAACGAACATATTTTTTAAGATCATAGGCTATTTCCAACGATGCCATATGACATGCGTCAAATCCGACGAAGTCCAATTTTTTGCCCTTAAGAAGATCCGAACTGATAAAGGTAATAAGATCACTCAGGTCACTATAAAAAAATGCCGGTTGCTGACGAGGGACATGATACGTCATGTTAGGCATTTGCATGCCCACACCATGCCCGGAAAATATAAACCCAGTTCGCTCGGCTGGGCATGCAAATGCAGCACGAGCACCCTCCTTAAACACCGTCAGTGATGGCGGCGATTGTATCGCCGAGGAAATCACGCTTATCAAAATACATCCCGCTTTACTTATATCATACCGTTCAATACCATTTGTTTTAATGAGGTCCACCGAGATTTTCACCTGATCGTCAGGTAAAGACATACACACTGTTTCAAGATCCCGTAAAGCGTTATGTGCTGGGAGTTCAAGAGTACCTTCTGCTTCGATAATAAGATAAAGTGCCCAATCATAAGCTCTCAGCGAAATCCCTACAAAAAGTATGGTGCTTAGGAGCAAAAACCGATGCTTTTTTGTACGATTCTTGTTACACTTGAGGTGGTTTTTTATAAATAATAGCCAACGGGAAAGATACGAGGTTTTCATGTTTTTGCTCTTTTTACTCTACGCCCTTTTTGGGTTTACGTTTACTTTAGGAAAAATTACTCTCTTTTATGCGCGCCCTTTTTTTATTATCGCAACCAGAATGCTCATAGGAGGAGCTGGGCTCTTTATCTACCTCACTGCAAATAAGCATATACGATGCGTCCCGCAAAAAAAAGATTGGGCGTTATATATGCAGGTTGCTCTCTTTGGTATCTTTATACCTTATAGCCTCCGTGCTTGGGGATTGCAATACGTAAGTTCAACCAAAGCTGCGTTCATTTTTACGCTTATGCCCTTTTTTACTGCCCTTTTTGCGTTTTTCCTTTTAAAAGAAAAATTGAGCACCCAAAAAAGTATGGGGCTTATTGTAGGATTTCTTGGCATTATGCCAACACTCTTTACCTCGAGTTCCCTGGAAGATGTATGGGGTTCATTTGGCTTTATTTCTCTTCCTGAGGCCGCCATATTAGGTGCAGTTGCCTCATTTGGGTATAATCTGATTGCGTTGCAAAAACTAGTTAAGCACCGTGGCTGCCATCCTATTTTAGCAAATGCTATGAGTATGCTTATTGGAGGATTCCTTGCCTTTAATGCGGCGCTTCTTTTTGAACCCGTCTGGGTACATCAGGGAAACATGACTGCGTTCATAGGACTTCTCGCCCTGCAAATTCTTATTAGCAATCTCATATGTGCAAATTTGCAAGCATCCCTGCTGAAACAGTATAGCCCAACGCTTATGGCATTTGCCGGATTTTTAACGCCACTGTGTGCAGCATTTTATGGGTGGCTATTACTCAACGAAACCTTGTACATCAATTATTTTATCTCTCTCTTCTTTGTGGTACTTGGTCTCATCATTTATTATTATGATGAAGTTATCAAGCATAAAAAGATATCAACCGCAATGGTTCTTGATGCTAAAGAGTTTTAGCATCGACGAGGAGCGCGAGATTTTTTCTATTGCTTTTTTCACACAATTCTTAGTAGCCGGGCAATTTTAGAGCTTAACCTCCATATCCAACAGAATTCCCAAATTTGTTTTAGCTGCTGCGTGACCCTTTTTCACTGCTTTATCAAACCATTTTTCAGCTTTTTTATAATCTTTCTCCACAGCTTCCCCATAATAATAGCAAAGACCAAGTTTATTTTGAGCATTTGCATATTCTTGCTCTGCTGCTTTCTCAAACCAAATAATTGCCTGCTTATAATCTTTCTTTACTCCTTCCCCAGCATAATAGCAAAGACCTAAATTACATTGAGCGCTGGCATGACCCTGTTCTCCGGATTTTTTAAACCATACTACTGCCATTGCATCATCTTTTTTTATTCCTTCCCCATTGCAATAGCGAAGCCCTAAATAATTTTGCGCATCCGCATGGCCCTGTTCCGCTGCTTTTTCAAACCACTCAACTGCCTTCTTATCATCTTTTGCTACACCCTCTCCATTATAATAGCGAAGCCCCAAATTAGTTTGTGCAATTACGTGACCTTGAGCTGCGGCTTTTTCAAACCATTCGACTCCCCGCGCCCAATTTTTATCTACCCCTTCCCCATTGCAATAACGGACCCCTAAATAATTTTGTGCATCCACATGGCCCTGTTCCGCTGCCTTGATAAACCATACGACAGCCTGCTTAATATCTTTCTCTACACCTTTTCCATAGCAATAACAAATTCCCAAAAAAAACTGTGCATGTCTCTCACCTCGCCTTGCTGCCTTCTCAAACCACTCAACTGCCTGCTGATAATCCTTTTCTACTCCTTCTCCATTGTAGTAACGCAACCCTAAATTAGTGTGGGCAAATGCAAGTCCTTGTTCTGCAGCCTTTTTAAACCATGAAGCCGCTTGTTTGTCATCCTTTTCTATCACATCACCGTTGTAATAACACTCACCTAGCTGATTTTGCGCCTCAGATAGGCCTTTCATCGCTGCCCTTTCAAATAATGACAGTGCTTTTGTGTAATCTTTTTGTACCCCTAGACCATGATAATAGCAAGTTCCTAAAGAATAGTAAGCTTTGGTGTGACCTTGTTCTGCAGCTTTTCCAAACCAAATTGCTGCTTTTTTAAGATCCTGTTCTATGTTTTCTCCATTAAAGCAAAGGACTCCTAAAGAATTCTGTGCATCGGCACAACCCCCTTCAGCTGCCTTTTCAAGCCAAACAAGAGCTTGCTCATAATCCTTTTGAACACATTCTCCAGCATAATAACAACCACCTAAGATGTGTTGAGCAGGCGCACAACCAGCTTGTGCTGCCAAATGGAAAAACTTCAGAGCTTTCTTGATATCAGACTTTTCTAATAAACCCAATTGCCACCATGACAATGCTTTTATTTCGTGCCGCCCTTGCCACTCACTTCTTTGAAAAGACGATCGGGCCTTATCATTTTCTCCCCTATGTTTGTAGAGCACACCAAGTGCATAATGGATCGTCCCCAATAATTCTTCGTTGCATCTGGTCTTACTTGCTTTCAAAAACAACTCAAGACTTTTTTCACTGTTCTCTTCTGTTCCTTTTCCCTCATAATACATAACACCAATCCAGTAATAAGCTTCAGCTCTTATTTGCGGATTTTCACTTTCTTTTGCCTGCTTAAAGCTATTGAGCGCTTTTATGTGATCCTTATTTTGATACAATAACCTTCCGGTTAAGATAAACTCTTCCTCTTTTAATTGTGTAATTGTTTTCTGTAAAAGAGTTTTAGATTCATTTGGTACATCTTTTGCGTGATGTTTTTCCATTGATTGTAGCAATGAGCATATCGATACAAAACTAACTAGATAAATCAACTTCATACTGAACTCCTTTTTTGTGCAAAAACTAGTGGCGTCAGAAATGCTCCTTTTCTTTTACCGTAGTCCTTTTACACTATACCTCAAATACATTGAAATTAAAGCTCTTTGAAAATTTCTCGTGTACACAACCTTCGTTAACTCAGTTTCATATTATTTTTTTCTGGCGAAAGAGCCCTCGGTTTTAACTAATAAAATTCAGACAACCGCTAAGAAATTTTTTCTATAAAATTTCCTTATTCTGCACGCTGAGGGTGATGTCCGTGTTAGAATTGAGCTAAAGCCGGAACGAAAGTTCAATACCCTAGACGTATTATTGTAGTGACTCGGCAATGAATTTTTCAGCTCCCGGTTTTTCTGCTATCATTTCAGCAGCACGCATCAGTACTTTATAGCGCTCCGGCTGCAAATCCTTTATTTTCTTTGCCGCATCAAAGAGCTTTCTTAGAGGATTAGTGGAAAACAATGCAGTAAAGTGCATACATTCATCAAGAGAAAGCAGAAATTTTAGTGCTTCTAATTCTGCTCCATTAATAATGTCCTCTATGGCTACATCAAAAAGAGGATTAGCAGAAACTATAGTAACGACTCCATCGTTGATAATGGTCCCCATAAAGCTCCCTTTTTGCCAATTGATAGAAGTAATGATCCCCGCATTGAACAAAGGAAGTTCTCTATTTCTTGCCACATCCCGTATCTGCCTACTGCCAATTGCTATTTGCCTACTGTCCAAACTCCAAATGAACTCGGGACAGGCACCAAAATCTTGCTTTATGCTCATTAACAATTTTTTATGCTGAACATCCCAAACTTGAAGTTCCGAAGGGATCTCCTTAGAAAATGAATATCTGTTTCTAAAATAAGCCGCTATCTTTGATCCATCAGGGCTCCAGGAAGCGATTGTATATACCTTATCTTTTTCTTTGGCCTGTAAGGTATTCTGCATAGTGAAGAGTTTAACTCGCGAAAGAACATCCCATACATGAACTGCTGCTTGATTTGCGATAGCTAATTTTATACTATCAGGGCACCAGGCACTTCGATCATTATCATTAAATTCACCTAAATTGCTTATCCTTAATAACTCCCCATCAACTGTTTTAGAGTCATCTAAAAAATAATTTTTTTCGCGATATTTCTCTTTCGATAGTTCAGCAGCATCTATAACCCAAACTAAGATTCTATCTCTAGAACCAGCAGTACAAGCTAAATAGAGTTTT
>PRDV01000028.1 GCA_003174035.1 Candidatus Babelota bacterium | reverse complement strand
ATTGTGGCTATGCTACGCAGCTTAAGCGCTGCAGTATCGGACCACGCATCACTCGCGCAGCGAGGATACAGTGTGCTTCATTGTGCCACGTATGGTAATAATGAGGAGGTGGTTACATGGTTAGTCAATTATTACCCCGATCTTATGCAAGCCACCAATCATGAGCTGCTTACGCCTCTTCATCTTGCGGCACAGCGAGGATATATCCCCATAGTTCGATTATTTTTAGAACAAGCTCCTGCTCTTGTAATGAGCATTGATATTGAGATGAAATATACGATGCTGCATCGCGCCGCGCAGGCAGGGCAATTGGCAATGGTGCAATTCCTGGTGTCCCATTATAAAGAGCTAGTAAAGATACGAGGATTGCATGGTGTTCTTGCGCTCCATCTAGCTGCTGAGGCAGGCCATCAAGAACTCATTCGGCTTTTTTTGGAGCTTGATCCTGATTTTTTGAAAGAAAAGGATGATCGGGGGTGGCGGGCACTGCACCATGCACTGTATGGCGGTCACCAGGAGCTTGCTCAATGGCTCATGCAGCACGATAAGGATTTCAATCCTGAGGAGAAAACGACACAACATGAGACATTACTCGATATTGCAGTACAAGGAGGGCATCTGGCTGTGGTACAATGGATAGCGCATGAGTTTGCTTATCTTATAACTGAGAAGTCAGTACATGGCTCAAATTGTCTGCACGCTGCAGCAATGAGAGGACGAACTGATATAGTATTATGGTTGGCCGAAAAGTTTCCATCATCTATGACAGCGGAGGATAATCATGGATCCACCTGTATCCATGCAGCGGTATATTTCGGTTATTTTGATATGGTACAGTCATTGTTCACCCAGCATCCTTTTCTCGTTAGGCATGGGGATCATGCACAGCAGGTGCTTAAAGCTGCGGTTCGGACTGATCGGTTGCCGATCCTTCAATGGTTTGATAAGGAGTATCCTGAAATTCTCTGTTCAAACGTAGGCTCTCTATTGCCGCTTGTTAATAATCACTCTGTTTCGATGTTATTAAAACGAAAGCTTGCTTATATCGCATCCCTTTCCTCGCAAAAAGAATTTTCGCTCAATGACCTTGAACTTTTGAAATGCATAGCGCTTCCTTTTGAAGTAAAACGATTTAAGAATATTGTAAAGTCATTAAGGAAATGGGCAAACACAGATGTCATCCTAAAGCGGAGTTCAAAATTGCTGGAATTTTGTCAATGGGTGAGCAGTGCGTGTACGAGTGCTCATGCTGGTGAAGCAGCTCCAAAAGAACGGAAAATACAGCCGAAAAAAGACCTAAAGCGTTTTGCAACGGATGTTATTACTATACAGCAAGATGCTGAATTGTTAGCGAGAGAAATTCCTCAACGGAGGCAAGCTGCCGAAAGCAGAGTTGAAGAAGAACGAAAAAAACAAGAAAAGCAGGCGTGTGAGAGGCGCAAAAAGGAAGAAAAGAAAAGGATGAAAGAAGAGGCAGCATTAAAGAAGGAAGCAAAAGAAAAAGCGTCCTATCATGAGCAGAAAGAGAAGAAAGAACCACAATCGGAACAACGGGGCATGGATGTGTTGCTAAGAATGGCCCCAGTTGAGCGAACAGCTCCTTCTCTAGCCTCTTTAGAAGATTGTATAGCGGAAACTCGCGAATCGAGAGAGCGAAGTATTCAACCTGGGCGTTCAGAAGAGAAAGAGATAAAGACGGTTAAAAAACCCAAAATCAAGAGAAGACCAAGTGCCGTTTCTCAACATAACGATTCAGAAACTAAAAGTAAGCATAGTGAATCGAGTTCAGTAACAGCTTCACGGCCGCCGTTGTTAAGAATGATGTCATTAGCATCGATTGAGCTACCAACAAAATATAAAAGATTGTCACGGCAACTTTCCTCAAGCGATCTGCGGTCGTTCAGGAATCTCAAATTTACAGGAGAAGATATTTTAAATACGTTCATAGACCTGTTTAGGGATGGTCTCATTCAGTATAAAATCAGACATGCTACGCTTACGGCAACAAAAATTGATGATGCGTCAGTGGCAATAACAATCCATATGCATGGTGAATGGTTTAAAAATCCAGATATTGTTAAGGATTTTCTGGAGTTTGTATCTAAAATAAAACCTGGATTTGAAGAAAGACTATAAATGATATATAGTAATTAATATGCGAAATAAAATAAAATTTTTTGACTATATTTTGCGAAAATTCAGAACTATTTCGCAAGCGAGGAAGATATGAACTATACAATACTAAGCATGATGGGGATCTTTGCAGTTAGCTTGTATGGCATGGAAAAAACAGTAGAACAAAAAATGCCAGCTTCGGATGCTAAAGAAACTAGTCAAAAAAAGAGACAGGATGTATTTGAAGCAGCTCGTTCAGGAGATAAGAAGCTCCTTGAAGATTTATTGGCCGAAGATATTCAGTATGCCAGTATGCCTGGTGGGTATAGCATTCTGCATGAAGCAGCTTTTGCTGGCCAAGTTGAGATAGTTCAATGGTTGGCGATGCAGTACCCTGGATTACTTAAGATAACTGTTGCCGGAAACACAGTACTTCACATGGCGGCTCAGAAAGGGCATCTTGCGATGGTGCGGTGGTTGACTGAAACATTTCCAGATTTAGTGGAAAATAGTAATGACGAAGGTGCTACGGCATTCTGTCTAGCGGTTAATTCAGGGCATAGGGGTGTGGTTCAGTATTTGGACGAAAAATATCCAGATGGCCTGAAAGCCCTTCTGATAGATCAAGGTACGGTTCTTCATGTGGCTGCTGGGAAAGGCTATCTTGGGATAGCGCAGTGGTTGGTTGAGCGATACCCAGATCTAGTGAAAATAAGAGACAAAAGAGGCTGTACCGCACTACAGGATGCCGCTGGAAATGGACATCTTAATGTAGTGAAATGGTTTGTGGGAACCTATCTGGAGTTATTGGACATTGCTAATGTAAACGGCATTTCTGTGCTTGATGAGGCTCTAGCAGGCGGTCATCTTGAAGTGGCACAATGGTTAGTTCAAGAGTATCCCTATCTAGCAACGAGGCTGCGTCCAGAAGGAGGAGAGCCTGTGCTTCACCTCGCAGCAGCCAATGGAGAGCGTATTGAAGTGATCCAGTGGTTTGCACATAGCTATCCACAACAAGTGTCCATGATTCGGAACGATGGTGACACAGTGCTTCATGCAGCGATTCATAATGACCAACTTGAGGTAGTACAGTGGTTTGCAAAGCAATATCCGGATTTGTTGACCCGGGTTAATAAGAATGGTGATACCGTTCTGCATGAGGCAGCTCGTTGCGGCTATGCAAAAGTTGTGCAATGGATGTCAAAAGAGTGTCCAAACCTGGTGAGCATGGTTACGAACGAAGGGGCTACGATATTGCATCTTGCAGCCCTTAGTGGCTCTTTTGCATTAGTAAAATGGCTAGTAGGAGAATACCCTGCGTTAGTGCCTCTGACTGAGAGCCATGGGGCAACTGTGCTCCATATAGCTGCTTTCCACGGGCATCTAGAAATGATTCGATTGTTGATAGAAAAATATCCAGAATTAGTAAAAAAGCCTGATTGTTTTTTGAACACTGCATTTCATACTGCTGTTCTCGCAGGCAATCTTGAAATAGCACAATGGTTTGCTCAGCATGACCCAAGTTTGGTAATGATGGGTAATATAGATAATGATACCGTGCTACACATAGCCGCTCGTTTCAATCGGCTTGAGATTGTGCGGTGGTTGGCAAAAGAATATCCTGATTTAGTAAATTCTGTTAATCAATGGAAGCTGACTCCGCTTCATGCAGCTTGTGAACATGATGAAATTCTTCCGGTGGTACAGTGGTTAGCTGAACAATATCCTCATCTACTGCCTAAGGTTCAGTATCAAGAGGCAACGGCATTGAATATGGCGGCTAACAATAATTGTATTCGTATAGTACAATGGCTGGCGACTACGTATCCAGATCTTGTTAATGTGGTTGGGCAGGATAATACTGTGCTTCATGCAGCTATGGGAAAGAGAAACTTCGAGATTGTGAAATGGTTGGCTAAGCATTATCCGAAATTGCGAAACTATGTTCAGCGAGATGGATCTACAGTGCTCCATCTTGCCGCTTATTCTGGACAACTTGAGATGGTGCAATGGTTTGCACTTAATTATCCTGATTTTGTGTTCATGACTGAATCAAAAGGCCATACAGCGCTGCATTTTGCAGCTTGGCAAGAACATTTTGATGTAGTGCAATGGCTGGCGAATCAGTTTCCAGATCTCATAAAAATGATTAATAAGGGAGGAAATACGGTATTTCATTTTCTAGCTGGACTAGGACAATCGGATGTACTAGCAAGGCTTGGTAACTATAATGTCGAATTATTGCTCATAAAAAATGCAGAAGGTTATACCGCGGTAGATATTGCCACCTTTCGAGGTCATTTCGATATTTTGGTGCGGATGATTTCCACATTGGGAACCAAATATGGTATAGCTTGGGGAACAGGAGAAGCGATTGGAAAGTGCCCGGAAAATCTGTTGCTTAATTATTTTGAAAGCATGAGAAGAACGGTAACTGAGATTACTATTGATCAAGCAGCCGCTATTGTTAGGAGGCTGGCGGAACTATCGCGGACAGATGTGCAACAAAACGGAGCTCACCTTATGGAATTATGCCAATGGGTTAGAAGTTGCAAACTTAAAAATTTAGATGCCAAAGGCACAAACAAAAAGGAACAAAAAAGAAGAAATAAAAAAGAAGTGGATGCTGCGAGAGAAATAAAAGAAAAAATTGATAAATTACTTTTGGAAATTAGCCAAAAGATGGCGGCTGCAGATAAGAAAAGTCGTGAAGACAAAAAAAAGAAAGAAAAGGAAATAAAAGAAGAGCAAAAAAGATTAGAGAAGCAAAAAAAGAACCCGGAAGCAAAAAAAGAAGAGGTGACTTCTAAGGAAATAATGATACATGAAGCAGCAAAGGGTCACTCCGACTTAAAAAAATCGAGTGAAGAAAAGAAGTTATCTGCTGATACATATCCAGAAAAAGAAATAAAGGAGCAGAAAAAGCAAGAAACGAATAGAACTCCTTCTCTAGAATGTTTAGAGAATTGTATAGACGAAACGCGTAGGGAAATAAGAGAATCGAGTGATCAGACTGTTCAGCTTACCGAAAGAGAAGATACAGAGGAAAAGAGCTCAAAAAAGCCTAAAATAAAAAGAAGGCCAAGTACCATATTTCAAAAAGATACATTAAAGGATGAAATAAAGAACGATAGGTCCTTAGGCTCAGTTGCTTCGTCTCGACCCTCATTTTTCGGGACTTTGACGGAGATTGCAGTACCCATAAAATATAAAAGATTGTCGCGACAGCTTTCTTGGACCGATCTTCGGTCGTTAAGGGATCTCAAGTTTTCGGATAATGATATTTTAGATACTCTCAGAAAGCTTGAAAATGATGATTTAATAGAACTGAAAATCAAGCATAATACGCTTACAGCAACCAAGATTAAAGATGCTTCAGTAACGATAGTAATTCATATGCACGGTGAATGGTTTAAAAAACCAGATATAGTTAAAGATTTTATGGAATTTGTTGCTAAGGTGCAGCCGCAGTTAGCAGGAAAGCAGTAAAATAATACGTAGGACCATAAGACAGCTGAAAATTACTTTGAAAGTAGGTTTTTATGAAATACAAGATAATAAGTATAATCCTGTGCTCAATGAGCATACTTGGTATGGAGAAAACAGAAAACCAAGATCGCCTGATGGAACACAAATAACTTTAGAAAAAGATATTGAGGAATTGTTTAATGCTGCTGGTTCGGGAAACAGTCTCCCAGCTCTTCACTGTTCAACGCCGTAGGCTACATTCATATGAGCGTTATATCTCAATGAGAAGGGGGACACCATCACCCCAGCTTGTATCTTAAATTTTGATTCTTACGTGGAGAACATTAAGCTTAAGAAGTTTGCTGCGTAAAAAAACCTAATTATTGTCAAATACAATTATCGCAAACAGTAGAAGACCTGAAAGCGCTTAATCATCGCCGCTTCGACCTTATAGCTAGCGAGCTCGTGGCGAATATGAGAACGAGCAGGTAAGAAAGACAATCTTGCCAAAATCGCAATGGGAAAAGCCGTATTAGCGTGTCCGAATCATAAAAAAGCCAGCTGTCTTGCGCAAAAAAAAGTTCATGAAAAAGATTGAATAGGTGATTGAATGCTATAAGACCAATAAGGCCTGTGCAGGCGATAAGAAAGAGCGTGATAAAGCCACCGTAATAGATGCCTTTCCTATAAACCGCAAGTAGCTGGAACTTCCAGCAGAATAAGCCGATCAGTATTATTAGAATAATACTAAGGTGCCAAAACAGCAGTAAAGGCAGTATAATGCCCTTGACATCCTCCAAATGACTTAGTTCTCGCTTGGTATATAGGGGGGTTTTATTTATTTTTTCTAGCGAAAGTACGGATTTGTTGTTGTGCAGGAGATAGGCATAGGTTGCTTGTGCATATTTTACGCGCTCTTCCAGGGTAAAGCCATATACATCTGACGGAAACCAGGGCATACGGTATTCGATTGATAAAAAAAGGGGGCTGAATAATAAGCGCACCGCAAGCATTATAATAGTGAAAGGAAGCAAAATACTTACGCCTAACACAACAAGCTGTTTCATAAAACCTCCTTTAAGGTTAAGAATATCCGATGAACGCAATTATGCAAGAGAATCAAGGATAGGAATTTGCTTAAAAAAGAGCTATACTAACAAACCTAGGTGTAAGCTCTTAAATCTGTAACAAAATCCTGGACATTTTCTAAAAATAGTTTACAATAAGAATATAAACAAATGAGAGTTAGATAACCATTCTTGGAAGGCACATACGATATGAAAAATAACAAACGCACGAATGTGCGAAATATAGCTATTATTGCTCACGTTGACCATGGTAAAACTACCTTGGTTGATAAGATGTTACGCTTTTCAGGCACCATGGATGTAGCCCAAGGCGAGCGTGTTATGGATAGCAATGATCTTGAAAGAGAGCGTGGGATTACGATCTTGGCCAAGAATACGGGAGTTACCTTTGGGGACTATGAAATTAATATTGTCGATACCCCTGGGCATAGTGATTTTGGTGGAGAAGTAGAGCGTACCTTGCAAATGGTTGAAGGCTTCTTGCTTCTTGTTGATGCTGCGGAAGGGGTACTTCCCGGTACTCGTTTCGTATTGATGAAGGCATTACAGCTCAATTTGAAGCCTATTGTTCTTATTAATAAGATTGATAGAAAAGATGCTGATATTGAGCGCACCGAAAGCCTTATTCATGACCTCTTTCTTGATTTAGCGCAGCATGAGAGCCAGCTTGATTTTCCTTTATTATATGGATCATCTAAACTTGGTTTCGTAACAACTGATCCAAAAATAGCTTCAGATACGTTACAACCGCTCTTTGATGCGATTATTAATACTATTCCAGCGCCAACGTCGAAAAGTGATCATTTACAGTTACTTACCACGAGCCTTGACCACTCAGACTTTTTGGGGCCCATCGCTATTGGCAGAATCTTTAGCGGGGAACTCAAAGTTGGTCAGCAGATGATACTTTGCAAGGATGACTATGTAAGTAAGCCTATGAAAGTAACAAAGATATATAAATTTAAAGGGCTTGAGCGCATTGAAGCTCCTGAAGCCTCATTTGGCGATATCGTAGCCGTTACGGGATTTAGTGAGCCCTTAACGATTGGTACGACTATCTGTGAAGTCGGGCATCCAGAACCTCATTCTTACGTAAAGATAGACGAACCAACGTTATCAGTCTATGTATCGGTTAATGACTCTCCGTTCAATGGACAAGATGGGAAGTTGCTGACATCCCGTCAAATTAAGGATCGTCTTGATAGGGAACTCAAAACCAATGTGGCGCTTCGTGTTGAGCAAACCGATTCAGCAGATTCATTTAAAGTGTCAGGCCGAGGACAGCTTCATTTAGGCATATTGCTTGAAAACATGCGCCGCGAAGGCTATGAACTACAAGTATCTGCTCCCGAGGTTATTTATAAAACGATTAATGGCGTAAAGCATGAGCCCATTGAATACCTTGTAGTGGATCTTCCTACAGAACAGCAAGGGATTGTTATGGAGCATCTCGGGAAGAAAAAAGCGGAAATGAAGCAGATGGTCCATTATGACAATGGCCGAGTTCGCGTTGAATTTGAAGTGCCTTCCCGTGGTCTTCTTGGTTTTAGGGGGCAATTTTTAACCGATACACGTGGTATGGGAATAGCAACCTTTAGCTTCCTCGATTATCAGCCTTACAAAGGGGATATTATAACCCGAACAAAAGGGGCTATGGTCTCGATGGAAAATGGTACTTCGACAGGATTTGCCTTAGATACTTTGCAACAACGAGGAACGCTCTTCATTGGACCTGCTGAAAAAGTGTATGAAGGTATGATAATTGGTGAAAATAGTCGTGATGACGATATGAATGTTAATCCTTGCAAAGAGAAGAAGCTGACGAATATGCGTGCTTCTGGTTCAGATGAGGCAATTCGTCTTGAGCCTGCAAAAAAAATGGATTTGGAAACCTGTATGGAATGGATTCAGCCTGATGAGCTGATTGAAGTGACTCCTAACCATATTCGATTGAGAAAGAAAGTACTGCGAGCTGCGCTACGTAAATAACACGGGCAAGCGGAATGCAACAGTATAAAATCATAATAGCCTATGATGGCACCGCTTATCACGGCTGGCAGCTCCAGCCTGAGGCGCCGACGGTCGTTGGTATGCTTGAGCGGCGTTTCAACGATGTTTTTAAAAAAAATATAAAAATCATTGGGGCATCAAGAACAGATGCAGGCGTCCATGCCTTAGGGCAGGTCGCCTGCTTTTCGCTGGATTCACCCATACCTTCTGCAAAGATGTTGTGGGCTTGGAATAATGCATTACCTCAGGATATTCTCATTCGTTCATGTGAGGAAGTTGCTGATTTCCACCCGCAGCGGCATGTGAGTGATAAAACCTATTATTATCATCTGTTTAAAGAACGCCCCTTGCCATTCCTCGCTCGCTATGGCTTTCATAGTGGTCCCTTTGACGATGAAAAACTTGCAGAGGCCGCACAAATCTTTACCGGTACCCATGACTTTCGCTCATTTTGTACGGGTTATGAGCGAGAAAATACCGTTCGTACGGTGCATGCAATTTCAGTCCGCTATCTTAGTCGCTATCGGGTCTACCGGATTGAAGTTCGCGGACCCGGCTTCTTGCGGTATATGATTCGTCGGATAGTGGGTGCGTGTCTGGATGTCGCATCCGCCAAGCACAAACCGCTTGAGGTTTTAGAAGCTGCGTTAGCAGAGCGCAACCCTCACCAGCATTTGTTTGTTGTGCCAGCGCAGGGGCTTATGTTATATCATATTGACTATGCTTCAAAAGAATCTACGCCAAATGAATATCAAAGTACCAAGGTGAGCCCATCATAAGCAATGAATGCCTGAACTCCAACAGCGGCACCAAGGTCTGAAACCCTTTTTTCGACTTCGCCTGGTGTGCCTTTAACGATTTCAGAACCACAATGAGTTATCAATGCTCGTGGAACGCCATTGCGGGCACACCATTGCAACTGTTCCTTAATGGGTGTGTGGCCGACGGGAATGCCGTCTTTAATGCGGTGCAGCATTTTTCTGGTGATAATGGCCCCATCCCCTATATAAAGATCGACATCTTTGAGCGCTTCATGCTCATTGATAATAGCAATGAGATCTGATACATAAAAAAGCGTTCGTTTACCAGCTTGGATGCGATAGCCCACTGCGGGGGCATGTAATGAATGATATACCTCAAAGGCAGTGATGCGGAACTCCCCTATCAAAAAAGGAATAGCGGGTTTGATAGTTTTTTTTTCTTTGATAGCATATCGTTCTATGCTCGCCCAAGTTTCACGTGTGGCATACACGGGTGCTGGAAATCCTAGACGAGTCCCTCCTACATGATCATCATGTGCATGCGTAAGTAATAGTCCCTTCACGGGAGGTGGAGTCGGCTTGAGCCAATCCTCACCCCAATCAATCAGAATAGATGTTTTTCTATAGGAAATGAGCAGTACGCTGTGCATAGAGTGTAGATCGGAGCGAGCAATAATGCCCCCTCGTGTTCCTAAGAAAGTGAGCCTCATGCTTACTCCTGAAAAAAAGTTACCCAAGATAGTGTAATTTTTTGAGGGATTTTCTGTCAACCCATTGAGAGCGCTTTTTGCCCATTTGATAAAATTACAAAATTGTATTAAAATGAGAAGAGGTA
>PRDV01000020.1 GCA_003174035.1 Candidatus Babelota bacterium | reverse complement strand
CATTGCTCTCGTAGGTCCTACGGGATCGGGAAAATCAACTATTTCAAGGCTCTTATTTCGTCTGTATGATGTTACCGAAGGAGCCATCCTCATTAATGGCCACGATATCCGCACACTTACTCAGACATCATTACACTCACTTATGTCAATCGTCTCCCAGGATACCGTTCTTTTTAACAATACCCTTTATTATAATATTGCCTACGGCAAACCCGGCGCTACTCATGAAGAAGTAGTACACGCAGCACACATGGCCCATCTTGAAGGATTAATTGAAAAGCTCCCCGCAGGGCTTGATACCATCGTTGGTGAGCGGGGATTGATGGTTTCAGGCGGAGAAAAACAGCGCGTTGCCATAGCACGAGCGCTGATTAGAAAGCCGGCTGTCTATGTTTTTGATGAAGCAACCTCAGCATTAGATACCCGCACAGAAAAAGAAATACAGCAAAACGTTAAAGAAATATCTGAAGAAGCTACAGCTCTTATTATTGCTCATCGCTTGTCAACCGTCGTTGATGCTGATAAAATACTCGTCATGGATCAAGGTAAAATCATAGAGCGGGGCACCCATGAAGAGCTTCTGGAAAAAGGCGGGTTATATGCCCAGCTCTGGTATGAACAAGCACAAGAAAAGGAGTAAGCTTATGCAACATAATTCTATGCTACTAATAGTAGCGCTATCACTTTTTGGAACTTTGTATTCGAGCGAATATATTGTGACAATAAACCCTCCTGCCGAGGTTGAGGAAATTGAGCTGGATGAAGTATTAATTGCGCATGAGCATAGTTTGACAAGCACCCAGCCCATCGAGATAAATTTAGGCAAAATGATGGAAGAAGAGCACGAGGCAGAATTGGCTCGCAAGCAGCAAGAACCTAAAATAAAAAAAACCACGCCTCAAAAAAAGAGCACTGAATCTATGGAGCAAGCTTGCGGCGGTTGTTGCACTACACTATGTTGCATCATCGGCACAATCTTATGTTGCTGTTGCTGCTGGAAAAACCCGTCGTGCTGTGATTGGAGCAACAATACTTGTTGTTGCGGCCATGTTTTTTTTCGTACCGTATGATAACCTGTTGCATCAAAATGTAAAAGCAACTATTGAGGAATTAAGGTCGGACTCATCGAGCGTTATTAGAGCGGCTGAGTTCCTTCTGATAGAATGCTGAGATATCTTGTATAGGCAAATCTTCGAGAGCGTTTTTTGCCTGTCATCTCACGTATAATATCATTGTTAACGAATTGAGTAATTAAATGGGAAGCCGTAGGGTACGTGATCTTTAACGATACCTGGGTATCCTTAATGCTTACAATAGGAGCGCTAAACAAATGATAAAGCAGTTTATATGCATAGGGAGACGCTATACCACGTTCTATTATAAGATTCTGATGCTCTTGCTGTAACGCTAAAATACTTTTGGTATCCTCGATTGCTGATTGCGCTGTTTCTATAACCCCTCGTATAAAAAAAAGTACCCATTGCTCATAATTACCACTTTGTCTGGTCATCGTAAGACGGTCATAATATTCTTGTCTGTTTTTTTTAAAAAAATAGCTCAAGTAAAGAAATGGCTTTTTTACCGTGCCCTTCCAAAGTAGATATAAGGTAATGAGCAAACGACCCACTCTGCCATTACCATCAAGAAAAGGATGTATTGTCTCGAATTGATAATGTATAAGGGCACAATCAATAAGTTTCGCATATATGCTGCCTTCATGCATATATTTTTCCAAATCAGCAAGTGCTTTCATTGTTTCATCTGGAGGCGGGGGCACAAAGAATGCTGTATGCAATGTTGATCCGGGCGCTCCAATCCAATTCTGAGAGCGCTTAAATTCACCAGGTGTTTTATTTTTACCTCGCACCTGATCTAAGAGAATAGCATGAAGCTCCTTAATAAGGCGTAGACTCATAGGAAAATGCTCGAGCCGCTTGATTCCGTAATTAAGGGCTTTAATATAGTTAATAACCTCTTCGATGTCAGCAAGATTTTCTACCGGCATCCCACTTTCGAACTCTAAAACATTTTCCAGCGATGCTTGGGTGCCTTCAATCTGAGAGCTCAGCAATGCTTCCTTTTTCACATACATTGCTATAAAAAGTTCGATGTTGGGCAAAGCATAACTGAACCCATCAAGCTGGCTAAGCAGTTGCATGGCATGCCTAAGCTTTTCTCTAAGCTCGTCATCACATACAAGAGGCGGTTCCGGTGGTAACGGCTTCGGAATAAAAGCCTTATAACCAGCAATTTGTTGAATATATTGTCCACTTCTCATAAATACCCTTATTAAAGATCTCTTTAATAGTGTAGCAAAAACTACCTCATTATTAAAGACTACTTTAATAATGAGTAAAAAATCATGTCGTTATTAAAGTAGACCTTCAGCCCCAATCAATCAAAAAGCATGGCCTAACGTGAGGAACCAGGCGTAAGCCTTATCTTTTTGTTCTCGTTTTCTCCATTTCCAACCGATATCAAAACGAATAGGCGCAATCGGAGTAGCGAATCGCAGCCCAAATCCAGATGCTCCAAACCAACGATTAGCAGCAATATCAGCGAACCTATCTTGCGTCAAAATCCCAAGATCAGTAAATACAACACCGCTCAATCGCTTATAGAGCGGAAAGCGAATTTCAGCATTAACATTGGCCATTGATTTACCGCCAATAGGCACCCAAAAGCAGGTTCCGTCACAGCGTAGATCATTCAGAGGTGGTACCATGTTGGTCTCGTAACCACGCAACGAGCACGCTCCTCCTAAATAAAAACGCTCAGTAGGCAGTATAGAACTAAAATGCGCATTAAATATATGTCCTAGACGAGCGTGAAGCCCGCCAATAACATTTCGCCAGAGGGGATAGAAGAATGATTGTTCAAGAACCGCACGAATAAACCACGCATCCTTAATGCCAAACGGAAACATGGCACGGCAGGCAAGATTTGTTAGAAACCCTCTTGAAGGATCGTTTTTATCATCAAGTCTTTCAAACGTAATCGAGGGCTCTAGGTAGAAATACGGAGTACGTACATTCACGAGCGTCGGTTCAAATTGAATAGCGCGCACGGCATCACGTGATATATCCGAGAGTTTATTAAGCTCAAATCCTACTTTTACGCACCCATAGTACCAGGGATGGGTATGATGAAAGGTTACGGAGACACCATCATGTGCTTCCTTATAAAGCCGATGGTTACGCTTAGATATAAATGGCTGGTCAAATCTATCGCTATACGCACGCATCATAGTTCGCACAGGCCAGTTACCAATCCACGGAACTTCATACTGCAGGCCAATATTGCGGCTATACCGAGTAAAATCAACATCTGCCCATAAGCGATCTGCCATTCCGGTTGGATTCTTCCACACGAAAGAACCCCCAATTTTATAGGTAGTCCAGGAAAGATGGGTAAAACTTTTACTCACAAACTGAACACCCAAACGGGTCCTAATCTCATAAGGGTCATCTTCTACAAGCCTGATTATCATCGGCTGCACCTGCTCATTTGCATTACCAAAGGGGCTTATTGAAATAGATTCGAACATACAAAGCGCTTTTAGCCGCTTAATAGTTTCATCTATTTTTTCCCGACTCCAAATATCGCCTTCACCATACGCCATCTCCCTGAGTACTACTGCTGGCCGTATTTTCTGTAACCCGGCAATAGTGGTTGGCCCAAAGCGAACAGGCCCCGCATGCAGATCAATCCGCCAAAGCAGCAGTGGCCCTGCCGCTGCCTCTTTAAGGAACGGCTCCGCAAGGTGCGTTTCCACAGATTGTGGTCCCACAAACTGTGGTTCAACAGTCACCTGCAAAAACCCACGCTGTCTAAAATAGGAAAGTAACCACTTTTTTTGTACTTGCATCTCTTCGCGGCTCAGAGGACGCGGCTCCTTGAGCCCAACAAAATGCCTAAATGGTTCTTCTTTACTCAAATCAGGGTACCCTTCAACGGCAATCTGTTGCACAAGCCGCTGCGTGCCCAAAATAATATCAATGAGCATCGTATGATCATGCTCAACTACCTTATCAATGACAACATCCCAATACCCGAGAGTAACTAACTCCGAAGATGCCTGCATTAATACCTGAGAAAGAGCATCCTCGTCGTAATACTCTAGCGCCGCTATTCCATCAGTTATTTTTTTGATACTGTCTACAAGAGGGACCTCGTTATTTTCTAGCATCGGTACGCCCTCCTGAGCACGGGTAGTAATTGAGAGCTTTACGCAGGGCTGTTTATTTTCCGGAGCTTTGCAAAAACGAGTTCGCGGTCCTTCTGAAATATAAAATTTAACTGTTCCCGGTTTTTCATCCCATCTGATTTTGCTAGAAAAAAAACCTTTTTTCTTATAGAGCGCTTCAAGATCTTCAACAATTAAAGAAGGTTCAAGCGAAATTCCTTGAGCTTCAAGGGCGAGGAGCTCTGAGAGCAAAAATTCCGTCGTGTAAAACTGATTGCCTTCAAAAAGATAGAGCTTCTTGGGCGGCAGTTCGATAGTAAAAGTGACATCAAGCTTACTTTGCACTGCATCCCGCACACTGGTTAGCATAATATTCGGGCGGGCATAGCCTGCCTTTAAAAGATAGGTTCTCATCCGCTGAGCTTCAACATCAAGCATCTCTTTCTCAGCAAACTTTCTTGCTACATCCCGTTCAACCATTTTTTGTAACTCTTCACTCACTAATCTAGTGCCCTGAGGAGATCCACCGGCTAGTTCCACCTTTATAGCACCTATAGTATAGCGAGTGCCCGGATTAAGGGTAAGCGTAACAGATACCGTTTTAGTCTTTTGATCATAGTTGACCGCATCTTTAACCGCAGCCGCAAGGTAGCCCTCACTCACCAGCGCCTCTACAATATTCTTAAGTGAGTGCTTATGCTTTTCTTCATCAAAGACGTCGCCTGGCTCAAAAAGGTAAAAGCGCAAGAAACGCTCCTTTTGAAGAAGCGATCCTTTGATCTTCACTTTTACAAACGACCACGGCTTTGCATCGCCAGACGGCTTACGTAATGGTTCAGCCAATGGCCGCTCCAGCGGTGAGGTCATCCGCTCAGATATACTATTACCTACAACTTCTTGTCCGGACACCATCTGAGATGTGCTATTCTCTGGATAAGCGTAGAATACCAATGCACAGCATTGTATGAAAAAAAAGAATAGAGAGCTAACAAATGAAAATCGCATGATCATCCCGGCGTTATTTTTGAACTGCTACCAGTATACAGGAAAAATCAGCGAACAAACAGACGGAATCTTAACAGGTGGAACCTTACTCAATAACCCTGAAAACACCTCTATAATCTTTATCTTTGATATAGGGCTCAATTTCAATATCCTGAATGGCAACTTTCGTTGATTCCTTATGAAGCGCATCAACAAAGGAATCTACATGATCTTTATCACCACAAATAACGATCTTTACTTTATCGGAACCCAGTGCTTGTACCATGCCTTCAAGCGAAGACGTTCGTGCATGCTTTTGAATTGCATTGAACAGGCCCTCTTCTGGCTCAACGGTAAGCGTAATTTTTAAACATTTATTCATCATTACTCCATAGTCTCTTTTTTATCGGCCACTTACCTTACCAAAGGAATGCTGCCTCTGTCAACAGAGAAATTCTCAAAGACAACCTTCTGAAAAAACACCCTATTGTACTCAAGAGTAAATGCTTTTACGGTACAAGAGCAAGAGTAGACAAAAAAATACCGCCAGAGTTTCCTCTGACGGTATGTTAAGAACCTATTCTTAATTAAGCGCGGGCCGGTTGAGCAAGCGCTGCTTGGGCATCTCGCCGATTAAAGCCTAGCTGCTGCGCTGCTCGTTCTGCCACCTTGGTAGCAACAACGCGAGTAACGATCTCAGCAGTAAGGGTGCAGTTTTCGGTTTGATACGCAGAAAACTTGAGCTGGTTTACCAACTTCATAATATCACGACCTACAAAGCCATCAATTTGAGCAACGATCGCGGTCCTTGCCTCGTCAGAAAGAGCATCTTCTGCAATTTTCAATTGTGCGGCCGGCGCAGGAGCAGCTGAGAACCATCCAGAGAACCACCCTTTTTGAAGAGCTACCGGTTTTGATTCCTTTATGAGATTTTCCTCAATATAGTGATCAAGAATTTCTCGGCGACGAGCCACATCAGGCGTACCAATAAATATTCTATCGTCACACCGGCTTAAGAAAGCCTCATCTAAATCTTCAGGCCTATTGGTAAGCGCTATCACCATGTATTCGCGAGTTTCCGTACCGGTATAGGTAAGAATTTCGTTTAAAAATACTTTTTGCTTATTCGTCATATTTGGATTGCTTCTGCTTCCTAAAACAAGTTCAGCTTCATCAATCACCACAACTACGGGTGTGCCGTATTTCTTTGCAAAACCAAAGAGTTCACGAAGCTTTTTAATACCTTCCTCTTCACTAAATCCTAAAAGATCGGTACCCGCAAAATACATGTACTCAAGACCACAGCTACGGGCAACGCGTAATGCAGACATTGTTTTACCCGTTCCCGGAGGCCCCCAAAACAGCATATTTTTTAAAAAAGAGCCGTTAGCAACCACATTTTTAAGACCAGTAGCGGTCTCTTGAATACGCGCTGCGGTTACCGGATCCAACTTCACGTCTTTTAAATCTTTCTTTTCAGGTGCGGAACCAGAGAGCCAATTTTTTGCCCGCTCAGTAAACGACAGCATGGAAGTTTCAGTGGCCAATGACGGAATTTTTGCCTGATCAGCGATATATTGACTGCCATGCTTGATACCATAATACCCTGCAGTAATGCCGACAGGAATAGCTACAATTAGCCAAGGATTTTGCTTTACAAAATCAATATACATTTTGGTAGTAGCAGCTGCTGCTTCAACCTTTGCCTTACGATCTTGTACTGCTTTAATACCCTCGATCTCCTTCTGGCGTTCTTTACTTCTTTCGCCGATAATTTCCTGGGCAATCATAGGAGTTATACTTCTCGCCGTATCATCCCACTTTTCTATAGTGCGTCTTTTTGCTCCAAGATTATCCAATTTTCTTCGCGCTTCCTCTTGATCTAAGCGTGCAATTTCCGCGCGGGCAGCATCTTGTTCTGCTTGGGTAAATGGCCCATTTATTATGCGACGCTGAGCATCTTTCAGTTCATTAAAAGCCGCGCGTTCTCGCCTCTCTTCTTGTCGGTGATATTCACTTATCCCCCGATGCATTTCGCCGCCCATTTCACCAAGTCTGCGCATAAGATCAAATTCATCATTCATAGCGCTTATCTTAGTACCCATAAAAGGCAAGCCGCCAAGGAGGGCTAACAGCCCAACGGGTATATGCTTTATCTTCAGTGTCATAGTTACTCCTCTAAATTATGCTGTCGGCTGCCCCTGTGGAGCACCTTCTTCTTGTTGAGACGATTTTTTATACCACATATATGCCTTTACTCCGAGCACCGCAGCAAGGCCAACTGTTGTCCACGTAGGAATCCATGCTTCACCAGAAGCACGAGATGTCCACCATTGGCGCAAGAAAGCGCCCGGTAACCAACTCTTTTTTTCATGCCCTGCATGAACAAAGTCTTTCAATTTCTGCTCAGCTTGCGCAAGAGATTGCTCCGCCATCGCTGGATTTTCTTTAGCCGTTTTGTAATCTTCAAGAGCGCTCAAAAGTGCTTCTCTATGTGCAGTGCAATAGTCAGACCACATTAATGAATTCATGGCATCAAAATTCTTGGCAGCAAAACCAAGCCCTATAATTTCAATACCAAGCTGTGTAGCTTCGGATAGCAAAAATTTTGGAATCTGAACGCCACCAATGGTGCTCATAAATTTTATGCGCTGCACAAAATTCGGCGCGCCCATTTTTGCCATCACATAGGTTGGATTATACATCCATTGTACAAGTCTTGCTATGTTAATAAAGGAGAAAGGCGTTTTTTCAGCGGGTACAAGATCCCCACGGTCGGTACGTTGAAAGGCACGCCACTCAGTTGGCCGTCTTCCATCCGTAGCTATCAATTTTTTGAACATATGATACGGTTTATACGCATCATTTGATATGATGCTATTTTCAAGAAAATCGCTCACCTTATCAAATCCCCAGCGTAATAAGAGTGGCACCAGGGTTGTTTTGCTCAACCCCCAGAACCCTACATACTTATGCTTATCGGCAATATATTTTTTCATAGGTGCTACGAGCGCAGCGCGATTATTTTTATCATTGGTAAATAGCTTACCAAGTGCAGATTTCTCTTCGTACTGCTCTTCATATTTTTCTTCTGCAGTATTAACTGCCTTAATGATCTTTATAAAAGCATTGTAATCTGTCTTTAAGGATTGCAGTACGACATCAAGTCGTCGCTTTAAAAGCTGTTGATAGAGCATAACGTCAGCAACAATCCCTGCACCAATAAATCCAGCCTCCACAAAGTCTCGGTTATACCAACCGAACTTCCAGTTGGCGGGAGTTAGCAGGGTATTTTCCCACTTAAGAGATGCTTCCTTAGCCTCAAACTCTTCTCTCTTTGCCTGATCAGTCTCCCGTTTTACCTCAGCAAGGATTTGTGTAAGATGCTGTGCGTCAAGCTCTTGTAAAGCAGCGTGAGCTTCAAGTGCTATCGCCGCTTTCTCTTCAGGCGTTACCTTGTAATCCTGCATCGCGCGAAAAGCACGTTGTTCAGGAGTTCCCTCTTTTGCCTGGCGTTGAACATAGTCTGTCATCCGCCTCTGTGCCATCTCTTCAGGGTTAAGTGGTTGATCGTCTGGATCTCCCATACCCATAAGCACTCCTGGCAGTATCACCAGAATTGCTACTGTAAGCTTTTTTATCAAATCCATGCTAAACCTCGTATTCAAATAGAGTACACTATTCATCGAATATTTTTTAGAATACCTAAGATTTTATGCTTACTCAAATGGTAGCCCTATCTTTTCCGATCTGCCCCTTTACATACAGAATCGGGCATTCCAAACAAGAATGCCCGATTACCATATTTACTATCTTTTTCTTACGCAACAGCTTCAGCTTCTACTGGCTCTGGCTGCGCTCCGCCTTTTACTGGCGCTTTCTTAATGAGATTTGCTATCTTACGTGCTTGCGTTACTTTCCCAAATGCGGTGTCGCAATAGTAGCCTTTCACCGCAAAATAAACTCCGGCAACTCCTAAAATGCCATAAATAACACCGGCTGTATAGCACTCTCTTGCTGCGCGGTCCCTGTCGTTTAGCCATTGAGGCGCGGAATGGCGGAACGCAGAATCCATATCAGTTCTGCCAGATTGAAAATATCTGCCCAACCACACACCTGCGGCAGCCATTGGTAGACCTGCCACCGCAGCAAACGACCCACCAATAAATTTGGCCAGATCCCATTTACTTTTTGATAGAGATACACCTTCTCTTTTTTCAGCAACAATATCGTTAGCGCCTTTGAGAAAACTTTTTTTATCAGCAGGTTCAAGTTCACCCACTTCTTTTAGAGTTTTTTGTACCTTTTCAAAATCTTGGTTCTCAATCGCTGCGCTCAATTTACCTTTTTCGATTTCATTTTGAGCAACAAGAGATGCAGATACTAACAACATACCTGATAAAAGAATCTGTTTTTGCATTGTATGACCTTTCCTGATGTTTATTCAAAAATGTTGTACATTTATGATCCTGCCTTCTAAACTATCTATAATCTTTCAGTTCGTCAAATGGCGTCCAAAACAAATTTCTGCTATACTAAACCTCAAGCAGTTATTTGAGTATATTATATTTGAGCTTAGTCATGACAAAAAACCATATTCGCGTTCGCTTTGCGCCTTCTCCTAGTGGCTTTATGCATTTAGGAAATGTGCGCGCAGCACTTATGAATTTTCTTTTTGCCCGACAAAAACAGGGCACCTTTATTTTACGTATTGAAGATACGGATGTTGCCCGCAATATTGATCCTGAAGCTCGGCAGATTATCAGTGATCTTGCGTGGCTTAGCTTGACGTATGACGAAGGACCTCATAAGGGTGGACCACATGTTCCTTACTACCAATCTGAGCGTGCAAATCTTTATAAGCAGTATCTTCAAGAGTGCCAAGAAAAAAACCTTATTTACCGCTGCTTCTGCACGAGCGAAGAACTTGAAAAGAGAAGACAACGACAGCTTGCGCTCAAGCAACCTCCACGTTATGATCGGACTTGTTTAAAGCTTTCTGGCTCAGATATTGATGCCAAGTTAGCAGCTAATACCCCTTATATTTGGCGCTTTAAACTTGATGATACCAAAACGGTATCCTTTTATGATCTTGCACACAAGACCATGCACTTTGAATTGAAGCATTTTTCTGATGTGCCGCTTACCCGGCAGGATGGAAGCTTTACCTTCTTGTTTGCTAACTTTGTAGATGATAAGGAAATGCAGATTACTCATATTTTCCGCGGGGAAGATCATCTTACCAATACTGCAGTACAGGTGGCGATGTTTGAAGCATTCAATACTGAGACTCCTGTGTACTGGCATTTACCGATCATCGGAAATACTGAAGGTAAAAAGCTCTCAAAGCGTGACTTTGGATTTTCATTAACTGATTTGCGCAATTCAGGATTCCTGCCTGAAGCAATCACTAATTATCTTGCGATCATTGGTCACTCGGTTGAAGAAGAGATAATGACTATGCAAAAACTTATTGAAACCTTCAATTTTGAGCACCTATCGTCCACCGGCCAAATTCGCTATGATTTTGAAAAATTGCGTTGGGTAAACCATCATTGGATCATGAAGTATGATACTACCAAGCTTACTGCGCTGTGCCGCCCCTTCCTGATTCAAGCGAATCCAGCATTCGAGCACATAAAGGATGAACAGTTGGCTACACTCATCGGTCATATTCAGCAAGAGCTCGTTACCCTTCAAGAAAGCGCTGATGCTTTAAAATTCGTGGTTGAAAGACCGCATATTGAAAGTCAGTTGTTAGTGGATCATCAGCTTGAAAAATATAAACCATTTTTCAAAGAAGCTCTTACCGATATTGAAACGTTACCGGCACAGGAAGCCGCACAAACATTAAGCAGCCGCTGCAAGGAAAAAGGACTGCCGCTCAAGGACGTTTTTGCGCTTGTGCGCATTGCGCTTACCGGCAAACCGCAAGGCCCGCAAGTAAAAGATCTTTTTGGCATGCTTCCCGGTGCGGAAGTACAAGCGCGACTTAACGTATTAAAGGGTTCTTAAACTGTTTCTTCTGGGCTCATTAAGCGATTAGGTAGTTTCTCAAACTGCTTGACGACTTCCGCTTGTTTAAAAAATTCCATCAGCTCAAGAAATATGCGCTCATTGGCTTCGGGCACAAAGAACTCAAATATACTCTTTTCTTTATCTACTGTTCGATCAAAAGCAAGGTGCTCAAAACTACGCAATACTGCTACCAAGAACCAACATTCAGATTCCTTAACGTATGCTTGATAATAGGCACAATACATAAACAAGCCTTTTTTAAAGTACCATTTTTCCTAAAATCTTTTATAACAGCTTAGCATAAGTTGACGAAAAGCGGTATCAATGCTATAACATGTACCATCGCTCATCATTAAGAGCTTATAGTAAGAACCTTGAAAGGAAATTGTAATGGCGCGCAAAGGATTGTCCGGGTTGCTTAAGGGACTACTACTCTTAAGTACTTTCCCACTTCATGGTATGCCTACTCTTACCATAAATGATCCATTCCCTTTATATAGCAGTGTTTATCCCTACGATTATTTAGCGACCCGCCAAAAAGCAAGTCTTATGGCATTCGATTATACCTATTTAGAAAATCGCTTTCGTGTAAGCGCAAGCGGATTTTTTCAATTTGCTAACTGTGGGTATAATAGCGAACGGCATGCCGTTAATTTAGGGGATTTGCCTAATGGCCGCTGGAATATGCTCGGACTATTTTACGACCCTAAATTGAGAAATACACTTTTTCAAGCATTATGTATTTACTGCAATCCAGCTACGAGCGGTATGAGCGGAACAACGTGTACCGGGACACCACCTGAAGGTTGCATAAATTCGTATTTGTTGCCTGATTCTACGTTTAATCCTGCAACAGGTGAAGGTTATCCTTACCTACAATTATTTACCGACCCAAATCTGGCTGACCCAAATCATGAATTCGGGTATTTTACCATTCCTTTGCGTTACAGAAAATATGGCGTTCGTTTTGAAAGCGAAATTCTCCTCATCGATCGCTGTTATTACGGCGTAGGTTTGCGCATTCAATGGGGTATTGC
>PRDV01000039.1 GCA_003174035.1 Candidatus Babelota bacterium | reverse complement strand
CCAGCGTTTCGGTGCAGGTCATATCATCGATGTTCTCCGTGGCTCGCAGTCCCAGCGCATAAAGGTCCTCGGACATGACAAGCTCTCCACCTATGGCATAGGCAGTGGCAAGAGCCAGGAGGAGTGGGGAAGCATTCTGCACCAACTGATACACCTCGGCTACCTTTACCAGGACATCACCCATTATTCGATACTTAAGCTCACTGTAGCTTCAAAGCCACTTCTCCTCGGGCAAGAACGGCTCTATCTCGCACGGCCACGAGTCAAGATTGCAAAAAGCAACGATCGCCGATTGGCAGCAGCCAATAGGGTGAAGGGGGAAAAAGCCAGCATCGACATGCTTAGCGCTGATGGCGAGGCCCTTTTTCAAGCATTGCGGAAGTTACGTGCCGAACTTGCCAGAGAAGCTGGAGTGCCCCCTTATGTAGTATTTGGAGACGTCACTTTGGTCGAGATGGCAGCAAAAAAGCCATTAACCTCCGAACAGTTGCTCGCAATTACTGGGGTCGGTAAATCGAAATTAGGTGCCTATGGAGCAATCTTTCTTGCAGAGATCCAGAAATGGTGACAAGAAGGTCTGACGCCGGCCACGTACCCACCGGAGATCGAGTCGCGTCATCTGGTTCAAAGACCCAGTTAAGTCTGAGAAGGGGCCTTCTGAACTGAAACTACTCCTCCGTTGTGGTGTGCCCTTCTCTCACCTCGGCTTCAACCTCAGCGCAAAATCTGGGATAGTCTTTTTAATAGGTTGGGCCGATGGATATATAGGTATTTTCCCCATCGTGCATCAGTGCCGGTGGAATACCCACGGAAGGTAAAAGCCACCCCTGGAATCCGAGAACAGCGAAAAACTCAATAGCATTTACGACAGAAAGGCTTGCCGGAAATGCTGCCATAGCTAATCCTCCCGTTTGCAGTCTTGATTCAAGCTTACGGAGAACTGCGAGAAGGTTCTGCTGCAGGGAAAACAGTCTCGTCTACTGAAATTCCTCTTGGACTTTCGTTTAGGGGGCGCCAGAATGCGGCATAACAACGATACGAATTTAATACGTTCTGGAAGTCTTGGTGTTGCTGAATCATTTTTCAGCCTTTTTGTTTCACGTCTGCAACTACTAGATAAACAGATGATTGCGATATAAGCCGCCCAAGAAATTACCACAAGATATTAAATAAAATACACAAACTCCACCCACAGCTTTTGATGGGGGGGAAAAGCGTATTTGCTTCACATACAACAAACTAAATTACGTCTTCACCACCATTGTTGCAAAGGGTAGTACTGCAAAACCTCATGATATTACGCAATGATTGCTCCAACTCAAGAATTCGTTGTTCAAGTTTTACCTCGGGTGCGCGTTTGAAATCATCAAGGTAATTGACAGGAGTTTCGAAAAAAGAGCGCGAAGTGGAAAGGAGATCGTTGCGCAAGTAAATACGATTTAGCCCGTTAAAATTCACACAGCTATACTCATGAGACTTCAAATAGCCTTCCCATTTGTGTTGATTATTAATCGTTGTTAGGGGGACAGTGCTCTCTATAATGAATACTTCAGGCTGCCATAAATGAAAAGGGAATGTCAAGACAACAGCCTTTTCGTTTCCTTCGACATCTATTGAGACGATATTTGGACTTGTGATATTAGGGTATTGTTCTATAATCATTTGAAATGTTAACACCGGACACGTTTTGTCATGTACAGTGAATCCTGCCTTGCGATGTAGTTCAGCTACATCAGGACAAAGTGTAGAAAGACCTGGAGCCTCCGCAACAACGTAAAATATGTCTGAGGTATTATCCGACAGAGCACAGTGAATGTTGGTGTCCTCTGGCCGGAGATTCCTGAAAATCTCGATATTGGCAGCTAAAGGCTCGATGTTAACACCTCTCCAACCTCGTTCATAAAAGAAGAAAGTATTGTTGTCTATGACAGGATGGTAAGCTCCGATATCAAGAAATGAACCTTTCCGACCCTGAAAAAAACGATCAAGCAGAATATCTTCTCCGTTTTGTGAATATGAGATTCTAGGCAACATGATGTCCTCTTCTATTAATAGGAACGCAGATAGTTGTGTAAATACTGCATCTGTTGGTGGAAGTCGTGACAACTAAAGTCGGTAGGTGATTTAAAGAACGCAGCTAAATGCTTAAGCACACCGTCCTTTCCTTTCCTCCAGTCGAGGTCAACTAGGCGAACGAGGTCAATGACTAAGGGTGCTGCCAAGGCCGTATCGCACCCCCTCCAGGTGAAATCCATGGACATCGCAGTATCAAAAAATCCTTTAAAATGAACGAAGTCCCACGCAACCTTCCAGTCACCGAGGGAAGGAACATAATCTATTGATACATTAGCGTGCAATTTGTCATCATGGGGAAGAATTGAGGTGAGAGATTGCGATTTTGAGCTAATTTTAGACTCTTTCGCCCTGGGGTCAGACAAACTTTTGCCGTCTGCATTGCCTAGCATGTTGTACCCTTGCCAAGACATGACTTCTAGGTTCCGGTGCAAAAATAATGGTGCAAGGACAGACTTTACTAGGGTCTCACCAGTCTTACCATCTTTACCTGCATGAGGAATACCTTTTATAACAGCCAATTCTTTCAACGCGGGAATTTCTGAAGCTACGTTCGGAGTAAAATTTATGTAGGCACAGCCTTCATTGAAGGCTGAGGCCGCATATAGTAAGCTATGCGAGACGTCATCAAAACTATTTGAAAAGTAATCGTCCAGTTGAGACCATGTCGATAGGCCAGCTGCTATTTCTGTGAAAGTGAAAACAGGAGAAGTCGAACTACAGTCTACTACTATGACCCGATCTAATCGGTATGTTGCCTTGAAGTGTGCAATATGTCCTCGTATAAGCGATATCGTGTGCTGCAGTGTTTTATTAAAACTCCCGTTGCTAAAGCACCTTTTATCGAGGGTAACTATGTTATCATCAGCTTTCCACTCGATGGTGCTAAGCAACTCTGCGTGCTGCCAGGGCAATATGTTCTGCTGAACTAGAGACCTTACACCTGAGCGTGTGTCGCTTTCAATGAGGTCACACCCGCCGACAACAATCTCAGAATACTCCACGAAATTATGGGAGACTCCAACGAGGGTTTCAGTAAAAAGCCCGGTTTTAGCTATCGCCCCTCTCTTGAGTAGCTCAAGACCACAGATGACGGCTGAGGAAATAGTTCCCCGAGCACCGACGAGCCATACGCCGACAGTTTCTTTGCCTTCCATAATGTCGACTCCTCCTTATAGGTGGCTATATTGAAACAACCGTTTGGGTAAATTTGCAATCGAAGTAATGTTCAAAATCTACATACTTCTCTGAATAACACCACCTGCAGTGAGCAAGTGGAATTTGGCTTCTACCAGAAGAGGCATGCATGTGTCTAAATGTCTGTGCTTTCGGGCCATTCCAAACATTGTCAAAAGTAGAAACAGTCAGATTACCTATTACGTATTCGGCATTTCCAGGTCCTATTAAGTGGTCACAACAAGTCACATCACCATTATAAGAAATATAGCAATAGGACCACGGATGAATACATGGAACGGAGTCATTGCTCTTATAAATACGACATCCGAGTTTTGTTGCAAGAACAATTTTAATGCCTAATTTTTTTGCAACAGCTGCAGCTTTTGACAAATTAAAATCGATATCAGTACAACAATTGAAAAGAGAAAGCGGGGATTCAGCAGTAGCTGTGACTGAAAACAGTCTGATTTCCTTTACCCCGCAGTCGTAAGCAAAATTGATGATATTCGAGAGATCAGTCAAGGCAGGACGTTGAACAGTAACAAGAAGATACACTTGTTGGTCGTATCGACGGTTATCTGAAAGTAACATCAGGTTTTTTTTAACAAGCTCAAGATTTGTTCCAGTGCGAAGAAGTTTTAAAAGTGAAGGATCAACAGTATCAAGTGATACAGCAATCTCCGCATTAATAGACAAGAGATAAAGTAATATCGCTTCACGGTAAAATGACAAATTTGAGACAACCCGCACTTTCGGACCATACTTAGCAATGTGACGGAGTTTGTTCTCAATATCGCGCAATATTAGACTTTCACCCCATCCTCTTATGTCAACCAATTCTGCGACAGGGAAGAGTGTCTCAGCAATTTGGGCGAACAATTCATCGGACATAAGCCTAGAATGGGTTGATATACGTGTATTCCGACACATGGAGCACTTTAGATTACATCCTTGAGTTAATTCCACGAAAACAGCACGAGGAAGGCTCCTCATAACCTCCGCTGTCGAATCGTATTCGCAGGAGTTCAACCTGGAATTTAGTTGTCTTGAGTGGCTACACTCCATCGCAGTAGAGCCTTCCTTCTCTTGATACTGTCGTGCGTGAGTTAGAATAGCCACCCAGTCTGTAGAGTAAGGTTGCCTTGCAAGTAACAGCGACGGGGAGATCAAGGATCTTCAAGTGTTCTAACAACTTATCATCTTCTGTTACCGTTGATTCGACCTCCTCCTCTGTATATTCAAGCTCGAACCGAACTGCATCAAAAACCTTCCTGTCGAAGAGCCATGCTCCCATATCGACCGCACCCCAGCTGCGTGCTCCTGCTTCAATATGAAGTTTATCCTTAAATATATTTGACCCGATGGTCATCAGCCCGTTTTTGATGCAAAGCTCATAGAGGTCATTGGACTGATCTTCATCTTTGCATATCCATGGAAAGGTGTTACCGGTATATGGAGATCCATCAAAGTTTATTAATTCTCTCCATGAGTAAGCAATGCTAGCGTTATTTGCAATAATAGCCTCATAAAGGCTGCTAAGATGGTTCTTTTTCCATGCATTGTCATCATCCAGAAAACATAAGTAAGAGCCGTTAACCAGATTCAACGATATATTCCTGAGTCTTGACACTTTCTCAACAGTTTTCATTGTGTCATAACCACTGTCAAATTTGTATTTAAATACTTTAATAGAAACACGATTTGACTGTAATTCGTATATTCTGTCAATGTCCTCAGTGCAATTTTCGGCAACGACAATGATCTCAATCAATCCGGTGTAGTCTTGATTTATGACTGAGGTTATAGCTTGCACCAGATCATCCAGTTTCCTGCTAAAGAGAATAACCACTGATATCATCGGTGGCCTTCTGACGGATTTGAAGGATTTGGAAGGACCAGGCGCACCAAGGATAACGTCGCCAAGAAGTTGTAGTTTCTCCTCACTGGCAGTCAACGCATAGTGCGGGATTACAAGTGATTCCAGCCACCACTGCATTGCCGATTGCACATGCGTACTGCCTACCTGAATTTTAGAATATTGCTTAACGGTGTGCGGCTTGAAGAATTCGGATCTGATGACTGGTGGGTAGCATCTCCACAGGTCTAGTCCTGTATCGCGCTTGACTTCTCCTATTTTTTTTTGAAAAAAATCTGCATCTCCGGCGGCATCTGCTTTAAGGCGCACTGGTACCCCGTAAAATGCACCACATTCCACAACATCTGCGTCACAACAAATTGACACTTCCGAGCCTTGTAGATGCTTACGCAAAAAGGCAAGACCTTTATGTCGTTGAAGATTTTGCACCTTCAGCCTTGTAATTTGATCGAGCAAGAGGGACGCATTTAGACCGCTGATCGAAAAATTTGCTCCATGCAGTAGCCCTGGGCGCAAACCTGCCCCTACCCCTTTGTCTGGCGCCGATCCGTACTCTCTTCCATCTGTTCGGAGAGCAAGAAGCTTTTTATAAACATCTTCCGTATCAGTTACTATTGCCCCTCCCTCACCACACGTGAGAATCTTACTAGCCTGTAAACTGCAAATGCCTAAATCGCCCATAGATCCTACCAGCCTTACGCCACTTGTCGCTGAATGATTATGGGAGAAATCCTCGATTACCCAAGTAAAAGGGAGTAATGCCTTGATTCTTGGAACATCTATTAGGGTGGCATATGTGTGCACAGCCAAGATGGCCTTAAACTCGCCAGGGACTTCCTTGCACAGCTGTTCGATATCCATGACGGGCCGCTTCTCTTCACAGTCTATGAGCACCGGGGTAGCTCCACACCTTAGAATGGAAGTCAGACAACCAATCCATGTCAGCGCAGGCATAGCCACCTTATCCCCTGGCCCTATCTCAAGCGCTTGTAGTGCAAGGAGAATCGCTGATGACCCGTTAGCGGTTAGGACTGCAAATTTGCGGCCCGCAACCTTTGCTACTTCTTCTTCGGCTTTTCGAATCTGGACATCTGCACTGGCTAGAGAGCCGGATACAGATAACCGTTTGGAAAACACAGCACCGCTAACATATAGAGAAGAAAGCTTGTCAACCTGTGGCCATGAAGGCCATGGTTCATCGTAACTAGAGCTGTTCATATCTATTGACCCCATCTATATTATCTTCTTCTATAGCAATTCATCATTCCACACGACTTACGGCATAGCAGCATTAGTTCCCTTGCATTCCAAGCAGTAGCTGAAGAGAGTATCCCGTGAAGTGAGCAGTCTTTTATATTCCCTAGGGTATGTCCAGTAATGTAGTGCATATCGTGGCAAAACATAGTTTCTCCATAGCTATCGACCATGACGTTACGTCGCGCTGCATCACAGATTTGGCTTCCCACCTCATGAGGGTGGTATAGGTATTTCATCATGTATTCAAAGTCGTCCTGACTATGAAGAACGAAGGGATCGTCCGAAAAAATTTTTTGGCAGTATTTTAAGGTCTCTTCGGCTTTTGGAAGGTCACAAAACCAATTATCGTCATGGAATTGGTCATCGTTTGAATTATCGGAGAATAAGGTAGGTTGCAGTATCTGAAATGTAATGCCATCCACACCAAGACTTCTCGCAAAATTGATATAGTCAGTCATATTGTGAATATTTTTTTTGAGAATAATGGAACTGAGATAAATTCTGTTGGCAAAAGAGCTGGCATTGCGAATCTCAAGCAATTTTTTCAAGTTTTCTACAACTATGTTGTATGTTCCAACCACTCCGCGTAAATGGTCATGGATAGAAGGAATGTGGCTGTCTAAGGATACCACCAGTATCTGAGGTCCATAAAGTAAAACATTTTCAAGGTCCTTCACCAAAAGAAATAGGCCGTTGGTATTAACAAGTGTTGTGAGACCATTTTTTTTACAGAAAAAGGTCAACTTGAAAAGTTTTTCAAATTTAAGGAAGGGCTCTCCTCCTGTAAAAATAACCGTGCCCGATAGATTCATATCGCTGAACTCGTCGATCAGAGTTCGGTATCGTGACTCGCTAAGCTTATCAAGTGGATCATTTTGTTTCCAGGCATGACAGAATCCACATCTCAGATGGCATTCTTTTGTTATCTCTACAAATAATAATTCAGGGACGGAGTAGGTCGTCAGATGCATTGATATTCCTCAACTAGTCATGTGACATATTGGAATTACGAATGTCATCTAAATCATCGTCGATTCTCTGCACCAGAAGGGGGTCATTAGGATATTTGGATCTGAATAACTCGCTATTTCTTATAAAATCGGTGAAGTCCGGAAAAAGGCCTAAGCGTCTGCATAAAAATGGGTCGCGAGGCGTGTCCGTATCAATGTGCAGAACAAATGCGTTTGATGAACAACAGATTCTATATCCTGATTTCCAGAGACGGTAGGCATATTCTAAATCCTCATTACCCCATCCAACAAATCGCTCATCAAAGTACATTTTATCTGACATAAAGGATACAGAAAAATTGCATGAATAAACGTAATACCAAGGGATAGCACTGTTTTGTAACATTTCACCTGTTACTCCGACATCATCAACTCTGTGGTCTGCTTCAAATTTATTCACTTCAGATTCACTTATCAATCCAGATAAATTCTCGGTGCATCTGAATCGGTAACCAAAGCATATCGTTCCGGGCCCATACATTTTATGTTCCGCGAGATGATAATCTATGAAGTCTTCGCACAGCAAGACATCATCATCCAAAAAGATGACAACGTCACCAATAGCTTTTCTAATCCCCAAATTCCTGGCTGCTGCTGCACGGAATCCATTGTCTTTTTGATATGAATAGGTAATGGGAAGACGTACTTTAAAGGCAGATATGACTTCGAAGGTATCATCAGTCGAACCGTCATCGCAGACGTTTACCTGGATTACCCTTCTATCTTTCATGCTCGTAATGCATTCAAGAAGACGGACAAGCTTCATAGAGTTATTATATGTCGGAATAACTATACTAACATTCATTTTACGCTCATTAGGCATCCAATATCATTTCGAACATCCCCCATGTCTCATCATCCGGCAAGTTTTCCTCACTTTCATGCTTGATGTCTTTTACGACAAAACCGTTTTTCTCGGCAGAGGCCACTATCTCGTTATTTGTGTGCATCCGTTGAATCAATTCAGTATGCTTTATTACTTCAGTTAGACCTTTATCTCCGACATAATGATATTGACATATTGTGTTCAAATTTCTATTAATTTTGTCAAATATCTCATAATAGTATGTCATTATTGTTTTTGTACCAAACTCAGTGTTTACATCTTCAACATAGCCCAAAGCGTTCAAAATAAATGGTTTCTGAGAATGCTCATTTAGTTTAGAATTACGTCTCGTTCTCACATCGGTTAGAAGTTTACCACCTGCTTTTAGCCACGATCTTGTATCTTCAAAAAATTTATCTAGACATTCAATGGTTCTATAGTGAAGCACAAAATCATCTACTGCAACAATTGTATCCATTTTGAAGGCTGGATCTGTGTTTGGATTTTTTTCGAACGGTGAACATATTGTGGTTAAATTATTACGCAAATCGTATGGCAAGACACTTTTTTTTGAATTTATTGTGTCTATCATAGACTGAGACATATCAATACATGTTACACAATTTTTGCCTAGAACTAGAGGAATGGCGACTCTACCTGTCCCTGCTCCAATGTCAAGTATTCTTTGAGGCGAGCTAATTTTTGAAAAATAAAAATCTAGTCTTGACTCGTTAAAGGTATCGCCAACACCAGCATCATAAAAAATTGGGTCATAAAAGTCTGTTTTATTCATAATTAAACCTATAGTTTCTGGATAAGATCAGGATTAAATGCGTTATGTGGTGGTTGTTTTATTTCTTTTTTTGAGAGTAACTTATGAGGAAAACTTACGCCCGATGTGCCCAGACAGTAGCCACATGCTGTCAAGGGGGTTGTATCCGTTAAGTAGTCGAATACAGCTTTTTTTAGCGTCTCAGGACTGTCAAAACTACAAATGTCCAAGAAACCGCCAAACTTTTTTGCGTCATGTTTTAAGTGTTCCGAGAGAGCGGGGATACTAATAGACGGTTCACATTTATAAAATTTTCCCTTAATAATTGTGTTACAAAAATATCTATAATAGCATTTATTATATACACTAGCAATAATTTCAGAATCATCAATTGGTTCTGTCAATAGCACTGTTTTAAACTCAGTTACAGGAATAAGCCTTAATTCTGTTTTTCCGGTCCATGCGCTATCATATAGCATAGGCAACATCTTCTTTATATTTGCAAAAGAACAAGGATAAATCGAAATCTCAACTGTATCCACAAGTTCCCAAAATTGAATATCCAAAGAATTGAGAAGCAATCCGTTTGTTGTAATACATACCATATCTGCAATGTTACTTTCTTTGACAAGGTTTATGGTTTCATTCAATTCTGGTAAAAGTAAAGGCTCACCTCCTATTAAAGTTACGCGGTCAGAATGAAGTACTTTACTTAACCTGTCCAGATTTTGCTTTAGTTCGTTTATATCGAATTCGTAAGGTGGTAGATATTGGCTATGATGAGCACATTTGTCGCATCTTAGATTACAATGGTCAGTAACACGAATTTCTAAGGCCTTGGTTCTCAGTTTGTCATTTTCTTGGTGATAAAGCATATTGGGTATCCCGATGGTTTCGCTTTCATGTCTAGTCTCCTCCAGGAGTTCGAGACCGAAATCGCTAACTTTGCAATGGTAGAGTTTTCGGGGGAAAGGTCATTCCCATAGTCTAGAAAAATGAAGAATATGTGACCATATCCCCTTAGTTTTTTGTCTTTAATTGATAGCTTGAGCTATCGGATTTTCTCAGTCTCCCTTACCACCCTGGGGTAGGCTTGCCGGCCCCCTTGTTGATCCACGAGTAGATCTTCAAAATACACTTGCTGTGGTTGCTACAATTATCCTCTCATCACCCGGCCGGTGTCCAACGGTGCTTTCGGGGATCAAATTTTAGTTATATTTGATTTCATGACTTTCAAAATCGTAACTTCCTTAGTCACCAGTGTACATCTCACCACACTTTCGAAACAATAGTTCAAAGAAAGGTCGCAATGCTTTTCCCGGAGGATCGGCAACGTCATAAACACCTTCCACTATAATAACATCCTCTAGACAAGGAGGCCCAGGGAGAACCCTGTAAAGGTTCTTAGAAGGTACTTGTAACCGGCGATTCTTTACACCCTCAAGACCGCAGATCCAGCGATAGGGGCCATTTACTCCAATACTTATAAGAAATCGTCCATAAGCTTCAAGGCATTCTGCGAAACTATTTTTGATCGCATCAGGCTCTAGAATCTCTGGCATAATATCTAGGAGACTAGTGTCGATACTCCAGATTTCACCAGTCTCGAAGACAAATGCTACGGAGTCAGTATCAAAAGCTTTACCTGGGTCCTTAGAAGAATATACTCCGAAACCGTCACCTGCTCGTAAGAATGAAATATTATAGTGTGTCAGCGGTGGAAGATTTAAACGATTGTTGCGTAAGGCACTTTCCTTTAATTTATTAGCAGGCCAATGCATCGCTGGATTAGACGTTGGGAAAAGGCGGAGCCACATCGCAGGGCCTTTTGATAGAAAGACCTCGTCGGTCCCCGCTCCCAATAAAGGATGGGGATTCAAATGGATGCCTAGAGGTTTACCTTCTGAACGAAAACGTGCTTCACCATCTTTAGGGTTCGCAATATTGAACGCTGGGGCTGCCGTAACATTGATTGCAGTCTCGTCTTTCGGTCCTTCATTCTCCAAGATCAGCCTTATAAAGCCCGCCAGGTCCTTGGCCACCTTTTCCTTCACCTGTTCTCTTCTCAGTTTATTTTCATCTTCAGCTAGGGTATAGGTGTATGGCCATCTTTTATGTGCAAGGTCGAATGGGAGACCTCTGTCGGGATCGCCATAAGAGGCATTCATTATCTTTATGATACGACCGGAACCTGCTGTTTTATATGCATACCCTAACTCTAGAAGGACGTTTGGGTTTGGGACATTCTTCCCCTCAGATGTGGAGGCGACAATTGTTACATCGGCTAAGAAAACATCGCATTCCTCTATCTTCTTTAGAATTGTCGGAAAAATATCGGGATCGCCATGGACCCCTTGGGTGTCATGGTCAACTCGTGGAGCTTCTTCCACATGCCCGTCGGCTAACAGTTGATTAACCGCGATCTCCAAAGCTTCTTTGATAAATCTGTGGTTCGTTTTGGAGGGTGAATCGCTCTGCCAGCTATAGAAAATTGTTACCGCCACAAAACCCTCCTATTCCATGAAAAATGGTTTCCGGCCAACGGCCGGGAAACCGGACAGCATTATTCCTAGCCATATATCTTTCGCAAGAACGGCCGCCGTCCTGCAAAGTGAAGGCGGATGTATATTTTTCTTCCATTCAACGCTTTTTCGCTCCATCCGAAGTGTTCGCACCCTGAAAATCCAAGTGTTACACTCGAATGTGCATCAATTCGAAGGTCGTAAGCGTCAGGTCCCGGCGAAGATATTTCAGAGTACTTGCGGAATGGCCACAACCCAGAACAAAACAAAAGCTCCCAGTAGCAAAGAATTGCTGGGCGCGTGGTAAGGTTCCTGATGAAAAGATCGTTACCTATTTCGGGGCTGCCTGTCAGGTTATAACCCACTTCTATTTGAAACCTGTCGCGCCAAATTTCCCATAATTTCACTACAGCAAGAAGTGTGGATAAACCTGCGCCCCACCAAACGACAAATGTCATCTAAATCCTCTTTTTAGTATATGAACCGCCGCCCAACCCAACGTCGGGGGCGCTGACCTGATGACTTTTCGGTCAGGTCAATGGCCTAATTCGCCCTAAACCAATTCCATCTATCTCTTGAAAAAGTTCCCAAGTCATATTCGGGCAAATTCCCATATAATCTCGCACCAAGGCCCCGTCTACTACTAGATGAAATTGAGTCTTAATGGAAAGCTCTCGTGAATAAGGCTGGCATCCCGCTGAATATTTTCTCGGAAACGTCTATTTATATTGAATAAAATAGCATCGCCATCTATGTGTAATCTAAACATATCAGGTTCTTGCAAAGTCTTTTTGTCACGACCTCTCATCCATTCGCACATGGTATCGCACAGATATAATAAGAATCCCAAGGGGGATGGTGTATGAATATGCAGTTTCCCCTCACCGTAAATATCTTTCAGTGGCGACCACCTGTAGGTTGTATGCAAAAATATAGCTGTCGCAGAATCTACAACCTCATGGTAAAAGTTGCGTATGTCCCACGTTGGGTTTAAACGATAAAGATTGTGAATACGGCTTAATACTAACAATGCAGAAAATGCTCCGTGGTCAGTGATCCCACGGCTAAAGCAATTATCTATATGTCGTCTTAGTGTCTCCAGTAAAGTATCGAAAAGCAATCTATTATCTCGTTGTGCCATGTTAGAAGCAATAAGGCCTAATGCGGTATCCCGTTTGCAAGCATCGTTTTCGTTTTGTGCCCCTAAAATTGGCAATAAATTCAGAGTGTAAAATATATCTTTATTCACTGTAACAGTTATTTGATCTCCAAATTTTGGGTTGAGCTTGCCATAGTATCCTGCAAAAGATTTAAGGGACATTTCAAGAGGATAAGCAATATCGTGCAAGCACGCTGCAAGTGCCCATCTAAATAGAAAGGAAGAATGCTGAGATGGAATATCATCTCGTCTGTGCCGTTGAGTTAAAACTGCTTCTTGAAGGCGCCTAGAGTTTCGATACAATGCAAGACCTAAAGTGTAGACGCTTGCAGAGTGAATATAATGATCCTTATGTTTTGGTAGGATTTTAACAAAAGAACGTTCGTACTCCTTTAAATCTTCTAACAATGCAAACACAGGCTCTTTTTGGGTGATCTCGTGGATGAAGTTAAAAAGCTGATCTGCAGTTTTTGAGGTAGGATTTGATAAGAATCCACGGATCTTAACTGAATGCTCACCATACACGTCGAGTCCTGAAGAACTATCACAAAAAATGAGTTCCTTAATGTCATCAAATATGTTCATATGTACCGCTCCGCATTCTGGCTTTAGAATATTTACACCTAATGGTCCGGGAAACTGGACATACTCTACCTAATCCTAATTACCCCTTTGCTGACAAACTGATACTCCCTTCTTGCTCGTTTAACCTCAAGTGGCTGCAGTAAAAATTCATCCCTTTTACCTTGGCGGTGAGAAGCAGCCTCTTTAAAGTAAGGGACTTGAATCAGTTCATTGACATTCCTTTTTCTGCTAAATTGGGATTCGTTGTACCAAGATACAATTTCGTTGGTAGAAATAACAGGATCGAAAGAAGCATCTTCCCACAGATAAAATTTGTTTTCAGTTGCGCTGTGTATCTCAAAATCTTCAGATAATTTATCCTTAATTTGCAACGCCACAAAGAAGATTGCTTCATTTTCAACATTCGCTGGTATAGGACCCGAAGGTTCCAGTACAGGGAACATTCCATACTGCGAGAATGCATATCTTTTCCGCCCACTAAACCGCAAACCTGATGCAAAGGAGTTATAGGCTTCCATCTGTCCGGTTTGAATGATGGAAGCATTATACAGATATTTATCCCGGCTTTTGGTATCGTTTAAGATAAGCTTTATATCGCTTCCAACACGGCGCAAGGAAGTATAGTCCCTATCTTCAGTTCCAAACATCCATATCGAGGTCGCGGACAATGCATCGACGTCGATTCCTTCTAACTCGATTATTATAGACTCGGATTCAAGGTCAATCGAATCCTTAACCTGCAACCGCTTGTATTCTTCTACTTTGTTTAATTCAAATCCATCACAAAAAGATCGGATATGTTGAAGAAATTGGTAAGCCTCATTATAAATATTGCTAAACTTTTCGATTTGTAAAACTAAAGATATCTCAGTATTGATACCCCTAAGTGCAAATTGCGTCCAATTATGACTTCCTACCCAGATTTCAGCCGTACCGTCTTTCTTGTCTGCAAGAATCATTTTCGTGTGTAATAGCCCAAGAGAGGAGGTTGCTTTCTTCAAAGTTGGAACCAGTCTCCTGAAGTTTAAATAAACATCAACTCCTGCTTGCTTCAGTCCAGCCAAAGCTTCGATGTTTGTCGGTAATTGAATGTCGCTGCATAGGTAGCTGTCTTCTGACTTCATCGCCCTGAGCATAAACGTATCATTTGTAATGGAAAGGATATCCTGAAAAGACATTGTCCAAAATGCAATTGATGCCCTGATCTTATCTGAATCGAGGAATAGTTGTCGGATTTTTGGTGTTATATCAGGTGGGTCACCAAAAGTTGGAAGAAATGAAATAGAAAGGACTCCCTGTCCATTTGAGTTTGCCGACATCAAATCCCTCCTGCATCTTTAGAATAAATCCGCAATAATTTCATATAACTCTTAATTTATATATTACATCCGCAGATCATCCAAAAACTCAGACGGGACATCCCCACTTGTCACGAGTAAATGATCCCGAGCGCGGGTGCAAGCGACGTACAACAGGTGCCGTTCGGTATCGTATACTTCCTGCAGGTCAGCATCGTCGGCGACTGTTTCGATCCGATCTTGTAGCGGAATGACTTCATCATCACAGGCCATCACGACAACGCCACGAAACTCAAGCCCCTTGGCGAGATGCATGGTGCTGATTGACACTTGGCCGGCCGTCGTTTCTACATGCTCGTCAAGGACCTTGAACTCAAGGCCGGACTGCTTGACGGCAACAATGGCTCGATCCAGTTCCGCCGCCGATCTCACGAATACGCCGATTTCGTGTTGTTTAATTCCCTCGCTGGAACGGTCGACCAGCCATTTCCCGACTGCTTTGATTTCCTCTTCCGGCGTGTCCAGCGCTTTGATGGTTGGCGCAGGCCCGTTAAACACCGATGTAGTGCCGTTACGTACTTCCGTATTACCGTCAACATCGCTCAGCTCAGGTCCCAACAGCCGGTCCGCCTGCAAGCGGATCTGGTGGGAGGTCCGGTAATTGATCCGTAACGTCCGGGACCGTCCGCGCACTTCGACCCCGAGCGCTTTCCATGAAAACGGCTGCTGAAATATCCGCTGGCCGAGATCGCCGGCGAAGAACAGGCTGTTGGGCCGGCTGCCTCCCAAGGCAGCAAGGAAACGCATCTGGGCAACATTGATGTCCTGCGCTTCATCGACGACACAGTAATCGAACGGAGGTTTTT
>PRDV01000087.1 GCA_003174035.1 Candidatus Babelota bacterium | reverse complement strand
CGATGGACTCCAAACTCCGTTTTAACCTCAGCTGGACCCTCAAACATGAAAGGACCAAACACATGGCCGGGAAGAAGCTGAATTTTCATTGGCGACTGCCCCTGAGGAAAGCTTGGACGGTTAAATTGCGTATCACAGATATATTCCGGCTTTGGTTGTGCGTTTCATTTACCGAAACAGGATATACATGAAATACAGTCATTCATAGAAATATCGCATAAGGTAATGATTTAAGCATGATTGCTCCTTGTCTTTCATTTTAGTTGTTCCACTTCTATAATCATTTTAACACATTATGCATTCAATAAGAAACAATTTATTCATTTTATATATAAAATAATTCAACCCATGTTGTTAGTTTCCCCTCTACGTTGGTCAACAGCGCAGCATTGACATTCATGTCACATGAATTATCCTTTTAGGAAGAATCAAATGCCCAAAGAGGTGGTCATGAAATATCTACCCCGCGACGTCAGCACCTTCGCAACAATGATAAAAGAGGATTATGTATACGTTGATAAAACAAAGTATATATATGATCTCTATTCTCAAAAAGATCGCTACCATTTCTTATCACGTCCCCGTCGCTTCGGAAAATCACTGCTCATTTCAACACTTAAAGAGCTTTTTTCAGGAAACGAAGAGTTATTTCAAGGTCTCTGGATTGCAAAAAGTGATTATCAATGGCGTAATTACCCAATTATAGACTTAGATTTCTCAGTTATCGCTCACCGATCTGCTGAAATGCTTGAAATCAGCTTGCGTAACCATCTAAGTAAAATAGCTATCCACTATGACGTTACGATTGATAATACTTTGACACTCGAGGACCAGCTCGGAACTTTAATTGAAAAACTTGGACAGATAAACAAAGTAGTTTTATTAATCGACGAATATGATCAACCATTAATCTCCCACCTTGATAATCTTGATATTGCCTACGCAAATCGCCAAATCTTACAAGGATTTTATAAAGGGATCAAGGGTCATGATGCCTATATGCAGGCTATTTTTATCACCGGGGTTAGCAAGTTCTCCAAAACATCGATTTTTTCAGGAATAAACAATCTCAATGATATTTCGATGACCTCACTAAGCTCGCAACTTTTGGGGTATACAAAACAGGAAATAGAAACTAATTTTTCGCCTTTCATAGAATCGTTTGCACGGCAAAAAAAGAGAACTCCCAAAGCTATTATGGAAGAAATGGAAGAATGGTACGATGGATACCGCTTTTCCGAGGATGATATCGAAAAAATATACAATCCCTTTTCCGTAACAAACTACTTAAAAGATCAAAAAAGAAAAAATTATTGGTTTGAATCAGGCACGCCAACTTTTTTGGTTACGCTCATGAAAAAACAATTTGAAGCAATCGAGGACATAGAAGATGGCGGTGAAATTAGCAGCACAGCACTCGGAACGTTTGAGATAGATAACATTCCGCTTATTCCCCTTCTTTTCCAAACTGGGTACCTTACCATAAAGACCTACGACCCAATTACGGACAAATTTACCTTAGGATACCCCAATGCAGAAGTGAGTGAAGCATTCAGAAAATATATCGTTGTTGCATTGACACGCACCAACATTGTTTCAGTTGAAAAAGCAACAAGCCAGTTAGCTCACGCTATCAATAACAATGATGTGGATAAATTTTGTTCTACTTTGCAAAGTCTTTTCGCCCATATACCTTATAACTTACATATCGATCAAGAAAAGTATTACCATTCCCTTTTTCAGTTTCTAGGAACACTTTTAGGTATGGAAATGCAATCAGAAGTAGTAACTGATAAGGGCCGTATAGATCTTGTCCTTACCACTAAAACTCACATATATATCTTTGAACTCAAATTGCGTCAAAAGCCTGAAGATGCACTCAAGCAGATAGAGGAACGTGGTTATTATGAGCGCTTTCTTATGCAGGGAAAAAAGATTGTCCTCGTAGGCGTCGCCTTTAACCATGTGCATGAGCGTTTATCGCTCGATTGTACCTGGAAAGAGTTGCAAGATTAGAGCTATCAATGTGGGATGTAAAGTAAGCAACCGCCACCTTCTCACCTTTTGGCTATTCCCGCTAACATGCTATACTAGAGCTAAACAACTGCAACCAAGTCTAAGCCCATGCGTACTAAAAATGTAGCCTTTTTTATAATTTTTATTAGTATTATGATGAGCTCTTTGCCCATGTTTGGCTGGTCTTTTTTTTCGCGCACTCCTGAACCTGCAGCTATTGTTAAGACCACACCCCTGATAAGATTTACCATGTTAATTGACCCAGCACGAAATACCCGCGATGGTGTAGAGATTGATGGGATTGCAGAGCACCTATTAACTATGGAGTTTGCTCAAGCACTCAAGAAGGAAATCGAAGATAAAACACCAGATGTGCGGATATTGCTAACACGCACCGACAATGAAATTGTCGAACCCCTCCATAATGCGTCACTTGCCAACCGGCATAATGTGGATCTCTATATCAGTCTTCATTTTTTCTCCGACAAAGGAAAAACCCGCAAACTCTTTATGTATCGTAGTCTCTATAACCCCACTACTGAGAAATGGAATAAGAAAAGTGATGAATTGGCCCTTATTCCTTTTAATCAAGCATATCGATTGCACCTGACTGAATCTGAGAACTTTAGTGCTCTCTTTTACGAAGAAGTAAAAAAAGCTCAAGAACTGCACAATGTAACAACTCCACTTTCAATTCACCGACCCCTTGGGGTTCCTTATAAGCCATTAGTAGGCATTACTGCTCCTGCATTTGGTATCGAAATTGGCATGCGCAAAAAAGACGATTGGAAAGAATTGGTACCTCTTATATCCCATGCTCTTCATGTCATAGGAGGAACTCAATCATGAAGCCGCGTCATTACCTTATTTTAAGCGGAGCCACCCTTATCACAGGTATGCTTTTTTATGGCATCTATAATGAATTGGTGATTGTACATCTTACTTCTAAGAAAGGGATTTTGCCAGCTAAGCAAAGTACCGCAACTCGAAAGAATGTAAAGCTCATCTATCCTTCAGGAGAAAAGTTTATTACAGAAGAAAAAGAACTACTGATTTCCTCTAATCTTCCACGTACTCTGCAAGATGTTGTCACAAGCTGGCTCACGATTTTACAAGAAGAACACCCATTGCCTAAAAAGGTAGCCGTACAAGCTGTTATGACTGATAAATCGGGCAGTGAGGCATATATTTCTTTTGACAGCAATTTTCTATCCAATGAACAATCTACCTATCAAAAGCTCATGGTTATTGAAGGGCTTTTAAAAACCTTCAAGGAAAATAAGTTTCCTATTACTTCAGTACGATTTCTTGTTAATTACAAACGACTTAATGATCCCCATCTTGATTTTAGCCATTCCTGGCCTGTTACAGGATATTTAAAGCACTAAACTTGTAATTTTTTTATAAAAAACAATCTTCTTCTTGATTTTATTTGAAACATTTAGATATACTAAATTATGAGTAATCTATTAACATAAAAGGAGACGTATAATGGCAAATCAACAAAGACCTTCTGAGCATGAAAAAAGATATACCAATGGTCATGCTCATGATATGGAGATGGAACTTTCAAAAACAGCGAATAAGATCGCACGCTACCCTGAGCTTCAAGGCTACATAATGCTCGGAGCTGGTGCCGTGTTATTATTATTCAGCTTCGGCTTTTTCCCGGTTCTTAAATGGGCAGTTGGGGCTGTAGCTGTTATGCTGATGCTTGCAGGTATCGTTCGTTCAAATGTTATGGAAAGCATTTCTCATTTTATAGAGCGATTCCGTAAGTAATGTGTTGAACGAGGGCCCCCTCAATGAGGTGGCCCTCATCTGTTTTTTAAGGCTATTAATAATGCCACATTTGTGAGATACTTTAAGTATTAATGCAAGGTGGTCATATGTCACTTACTGCGGTACTGCGTGTTCGCAATCTCGTAAAACAGTTCCCCTCTGAAAAAAAAGGTTCTGGCGAACTATTTACCGCCGTGAACCAGGTAAGTTTTATGCTTGCACCCGGAGAGGTTTTAGGTATTCTCGGACCAAATGGCGCCGGCAAAACAACAACGATCCAAATTCTCTTGAGCGTACTTAAGCCCACTGCGGGAAGTATTGAATATTTTGGTAAAGATTTTGCCCTCCATCGGTCTGAAATTCTGCAAGATGTTTCTTATGCAAGCAGTTATGGGCGATTACCTTCCCAATTGAGAGTACGTGAAAATCTTGATATTTACGCACAACTGTATGGTGTACCCTCTCAGGAGAGAGCTCACCGCATAGAAAAATATCTTAAATTTTTTGGCATGTGGAATATGCGGGATAAAGAAACTGGCCTACTCTCAGCTGGCCAAATGACGCGCGTTATGCTTGCAAAAGCATTTATTTCTTCTCCCCGTGTTGTACTGCTCGATGAGCCAACAGCATCGCTTGATCCTGATATTGCACTTGATGTACGCGAATTTATTTTAGAGCAACAAAAGCAACAAGGTGTTTCCATCGTGGTTACTTCACATAACATGGAAGAAGTAACACACATGTGTAATAGAGTACTTGTACTCAAAAATGGTTCTGTTATTGCAAATGACACGCCCCAGAATCTCGCTTTGAGTGTTTCACGCGCACATGTACATCTTTGCCCCGATAAGCAGGATGCATTATTGAGCCTTCTTCAAAAACAGCGCTTCTCCTATAAGGTTGATAAGAATATAGTCTCTCTCGAAATCGATGAACATGCCATAGCAGATTTTCTTATGCACCTTGCAAGTGAACGTATTACCTATTCACATATTTCCATCGATAAGCCAACACTTGAAGATTACTTTCTCTCCATTGCTCGGGAGGCACGCTCATGAAATTACATCGCATCATTGCTATTGTTCGGCGGCATTTTTTGATGACCTTCAGGCGGCTAGATCGAATTATCAATGTACTTTACTGGCCATTTCTCAATATAGTTCTGTGGGGAATAACCAGCATGTGGCTTCAACAGCAAGCTGGCAAAGAGCATATTGTTACTATGATACTGACGGGGCTCGTTCTTTGGCAAATTGTGTTCCGCGTTAATCTTGAAACCGCGAAAGGACTTTTTGAAGAGATTTTAAGTCATAATGTGGTCAATTTATTTGCGACACCACTCACCTTTGGCGAATGGGTAGTGGGTATGATGATGTTAGGTATTGTTAATATGCTGCTTGTTTTTAGCTGTTGCGCAGCCGCTGTGTGGCTTTTGTATGGCATTAATATTTTTGTTCTCGGATTCAGCTTGCTTCCCTTTATGCTTTCCTTGCTTATCGCCGGCTGGTTTATTGGATTTTTCATTTGCGGCCTACTTATCAGATGGGGCCTTAAAGCGCAGGATTTTGTATTTACTGTCGGGTGGATTTTTGCACCTTTCAGTGCTATTTATTATCCACTGGATGTTTTACCCCGTTTTGTACAAATCATTGGCAAATGTTTACCCATGACCTATGTATTTGAGGCTATGCGGGGCATCTTGCAAAATGGAAAGCTTTCAACAGACTACCTTCTGACAAGCTTCGGTCTCGATATCCTTTACCTTACGTTTTCACTTTTCTTTTTCTGGTATATGTTTGAGATCAGCAAAGAAAAAGGTCTGGCGCGGCTTGATTAATAGAACAAAGGCTTTTGCCAGCCGTCATTCTTGTGATACTCTATTTTCAGTACAACCCCAAAGGAGTCCTCATGAAAATTATAATAATGCTTATGTGCAGTATAGTGAGCTGCTCACCTCTCATAGGAATGGAAAAAGATAAAACAAAAGAGGATTCATCGGATACCAAAGATACTGCGCAACCAAAGGCAAGAAAATCTTCATTTATTGAAAAAGCAGCGCTCAAGGCAAGCCTCATTGCTGCGAACAGTGGTCATAAAAAAACGGCGCGAGCAGCCGCAAAATTAGGTGACCCGAGTAGCCCAACTCTTGCAGTGCATCAAGCGACACTCACTAAAGACCCAGAAAAAAAAGCTGAATTTATTAAAAAAGCGGCTATGCTTAACCCCGGCAGAGCATCTGCTGCCAAAGAAGAGGCAGCACAAAAAAGCTATGAAACAAGTCGAAAGGAAGCCTATAGCCATCTTAAGAATGCGGTTAATCTTTTTCGCCATTGCAATGAAAGCGAAGCAGAGGTTACCTATAAGCTATTTGAGGAAGAATGCAAGAATATGGAACAGTTTTATAAAGAACTGCTCCGAGCACAATTACTCAGCGAAGAAACACCTATTGATGAAGCAGATCTTTCAAAAGAAGCTCAAATAAACACGTATGAATTGCGATACATCTGGGAACTTGAATTTTACGCGGAATGTGCCCGCCACAGTTCACATTCCCCTAGCGAGCAGATGATTATGGACTCTACGCTCAGTGCCGCTGAAACCTATTTTGCTAAATACTATGTCTTAAAACATACAGGAGAAGATCATAAGGAGCTTATGGCCCAGATGAAAACAGCATTTAGTGCGTTGACAAAAGAGGCAATAGGCGAAGAAGATGCTTCAGAAAAAAGCGATGAAAAAAGCACAGCTGCTCAAAAAGGGAGTTCTGACCACTCAGATAGCGAAGAACAAAAAGAAATAGATCCAAAGGCACCTGTAGTACTGGCAGCTTCTTTCTAACACAAGGATATATCATGCATAAATATTATCTATTAATCGTTCTTACCTTACCGCTGCATGCACAGGATACCATTCCCCCAAAGCGTAATTTTTCAGCAGGAACAGTGCTCCTCCTCTTTGGAGCAGGAATTGGCGCTTATGTGATGTATAAACACTTCAAAGAGCCTAGTCAGACACCGACACGTGCAACTCCACTTGGGCTGCCGGGGTTAGATGATATGCGATTTAGAGGCACCCTAATACAGCAACCAATAACAAGTCCTCAGCTTATTCAAGAACCACAGCAAGCCACTGCACCTCGCCCGAGCAACCCAGGAAGGCAACGGGAGGGAATGCCCTTCGCGCCAATTATCAGACGGCCGGCCTGGAGTTCATTCCAACCTAATAATCCCCCGAGCACACGCCGCCAAAGATCGCTGTCTCAGCCTGATATTGTACGAGCAACGTGGGCAGCCACAACGAGCACAGATGTTGGTACTATCGATAAACTACTAGCTCGTCCCGATATCCAACAAGACACTTTTTTAACGAGTAAATTAACTGATTTGAAAGATCTCGTTGCGAATGTAGAAGAGCTTATAAAAGATTTAAATGCCGATGATCCGCAAAAAGCGGAGAATATGACCATACGCAACTATATAGAAACATTAGATAGATTGAATAAGGAGACAGATGATCCTGAACTGAAAGCTTTCATACAAGAGCAATACGAAATTCTTGCATCAATGCATGTCAGGATACGACAATACGTTAAAACACACTACCGAGATAATAGCAAAGGACAACTCAAGCCGGTAAAATATAGGCCACGGTTACATGAGAGCACTTTTAAAAAACCAGAAGAGGAGAAAGGATCATAAATTGCAGCCTGGTTCAAAATATTTTGGATAGGGTACAAACAAATGCTGCGTGACGCAAGTCTAAGTTAATAGCAGCTGGAGAACGCGATAGCCTAGTCAGCATTCAAAACGAGCGATAACTCGAGCCACCTCGGAAGGTAATTCAATAGATTCAATGAATTGCAGTTGCCATAAACCTTGCTTTGAGATTCTGCCTTCTGGACCATAATATTTAAGATGGCCAATAATGAGTCTGCCTATTTCTTGATACGCTACTATTCTATGCATTGGAAGCTTTTTCCTTGACTGTTCATAAAACGCTTTCGCTTCTTTGAGCATGTTTTGTGGCAGTGTGTTTGATAATCTCAACAAATACCTCATTCCCGATATGTCACCTTGCAATAGAGCACATCGAAAGAGCAGCTCACCTTGTACGTCCTTTTGCTTACCCATATCTTGCATATTCAAGATAGTTGTATCTCCAAGACCATAAGAATCGAGTTTTGTTGCATTTTCTGACTTCTGTAATGAAGAGATCATCTTCTCTCTATCACGTATTGCCGTTTTGATGAATTCTTTACATTCCTCGTCCAACTCACTTAAAGACTCAAGATCAATTGTGGCCCCGATGAGAATACCGTTACGAGCAAGCTCTCTCCTTCCCTTCAGAAATGCAACAAGCACTGGAGTATAGCCGCCTTCAATTCTAATATTCATGTTAAAGCCAGGAACCATTAACAGCTCCTGTTCTATCTCGCGACTTAAGCCTGTGTATACCATATAATGGACAATTGTCTCGCCACCTAGATCGCGCGCATTGACATCGATACCAGGAGCTTTCAATAATTGTCTCAAAAGTCTAATATCGCCCTTCGCAGCGATATTATTAGGCTGAGTAGCTTTGTAAAAAAGCGCTGTCTTTCCACTTGCATCCCGCATATGTATGTCAATTTCAGGAATTTTCAATAATTCTTTCATTATTTGAGGACATTTCACATGATGTATTACTGCGAGGCCTTCAAAGTCTCGCATATTCACATCAACCCCAGGAACGCTCAATATTTTTTTGACTGCGCCTAGATGTTGCAATTTGACGGCTAAATGAAGTGCAGTATAGCCATATCTATCCTGAGAATTGATATTTTGTAAAGATTCTATCAGGCCAAATAACTTTTTGCTGTTCGGATCGCAAAGCTCTCCCCTCAATTGGAAGAAAAAGTTTTTTGTATCTTCCATACAATAACCAGTGCCTGTAATCACCAGCAACGATAAAAATACTTTTTTCATATTAAATATCTCATGCACATAAAGCACTTAATGGTTTTTATACAAATAAAGTTTACTATAAAATACAAAAGAAACCAGACCTCATTCTAGACAGGTGAAGGCAGCGATACGCAATAGCAAAGATTTAATCTTTTATCTTTTCTTAAAATCATGCAAGAATGCTTAAAATTTGACTCGCACTAGGGTAACCATAGTGAGCAGATCATGAGCTAACACTTCTCACTCCCTTTCTAAGAGGGGATAAAGTTGCAGCACCAATGCCGTCTGCAGAAAAAAATATTCCCACTAAACCAATCTAAAAGCTGAGATTATTAACTTTCGGATTCATCACTTACTGGTAACTTCTTTGGAGGGGTTTCCGGCATCACGCGCAAGAGTCGTGTCGGAGAACCCACATCGTAGCCATGCTCGCGAAGTTTTTTGACGATAGCAAAACGAATTTCCGAAGCTATTTCATTCTGCTCAGACACCTGATCCGTACTTAAATATGCACGAACCATAAACTGAAATCCATTATCGGTAAAGTCATGCAATCGC
>PRDV01000091.1 GCA_003174035.1 Candidatus Babelota bacterium | reverse complement strand
GCTTCATCGACACGTTTTTCTTCCGCGTCTTGAGCTTCTTTACGCTCTTGCGATTGATCCCAACGTGCAAAAAAGCCAACGGAGCGCGGCTGTGTGGTCTTGTCCATTGCTTGGCTTGTTAAGCATGAGCCACTGGAGAGCAAGATTGCTACGAGTAATAACATACTTTCCTTTCAGGATCGAGTTTCTACGAAATTGATGTTTTCAGTTTCAAGCCAGTGTTTTATAGGGTAAGGAATAGTGGTTGAATACAAAACTAATTTTTTAGAAATTTTTTCTGCATTGCTTTTGCATTCGGTAAGCATAGCTTTGAATGCATCAAGCGCTTCCTCACTCTGCTCTGACCATTGCCATTTTTTGCATATGATTGCGAAATGTGTTGTAAGGATGTCAAAGGGTTCATGATCAAGACTCTGTATGGTTATATCTTGTTCCGTTAATTGGTGTGCAACGTGAAGTATATACTGGCAATTGCGAGTGCCAGCGGTTTTGCCTGTTTTTTTGAGTGCCAATAGTTGGCGCAAGGGACTTCGTTCCGCGTAAAATCCTGGCACAGTACCTAAATTTTTTGAGATGGTCAGGATAAGGTCCTTATTAATAAATGAAGGCAATTGATCTACTAGTTTTTCAATCTCAGTTTCTAGCCGCTCTTGTTTTTGCCCTAGCATATCTGCAGCTTTCCAGCCTTCCATGACAATATCTAAAGCTTGTTGGCTTTCTTCCTTAGCATAAGAAATCAGAGAGCCGAGAATCTGTTGGAAGTAAAGCCGCGCTCCTTGCGGGGGTCTCGGCGAGACTTTCGGTGAGACTCTCACTGGTATCGTCAGCATTATTGGTTGTGAAGTGACGAGCTGTGCAAGACATTCTCTGAATCTTTCAGGTTCATTGCGATAAATGCCGTATGCCAACATTCCCACGATATAGGCCATTTGTTCGAATGCTGAAAAGGAAGCAAGCAGTTCAGCGTTTGGTGCTACGCCACCTGTAATAGAAAGTTTTGCTTCCTCAATTAAGAGAGAAAGTTCCTTGTTGCTCAGAACTGAGGAGATATAACGGAATTTTTGTATGTCTATCACTGCTTGCTCATATGAAGCCGATCCGGCTTGCTCAAGACTGAGGCAGCACCAATTGCAGAGTACATCTTTAAGCGCGATTGCTTCTTCGCTTTCTCCTTCAATGCATGCCATAGTGTTATTAAAAAGCTTTAATGATTCTTCCACGAGTTGGTATCGTTGCCTCTCTTTTATTAATGGTAAGAACTCAGTGGCGTGAAAATTATGTTTAGTAAACAGATCCTTATACGTTGCAAATAGTGGTTCAAGAACCATAACCCAGCTATGCATCATGGCTAATTGTTCTCGTTGTTCTAGAGGTATATGTTCCATCGCAGCTGTGATAAGGCTTGTAATAAAAGCTTTAGCTGTAGGAGATGACCAGAGTGCAGGGTGAGCATAGAGTGCTTTAATGCTGATAGGTGCTGGAGCTAACTGCATAAAAACTTCCCGTAAATCATCGGCCATGAAACGTTTTTGCAATGCTTCATTTTCAAATGGATGCGGTTGCTGATAGCATTCATCGTAATTTTCAAGAACGGTCTTCATAGCGGTAAGGAGCATCAGAGCCTTGCAATCTTTTAACAGCTCTTCAATGAGCCTTTCATTGCCCTGTGAAAGGATTCTTTCTTGGATCTGAGGAAGCTGCAGTATTTCTCTATGAGAGCCCATAAGGGTTTCGAGGTGCTCATCTGTTATGCGGGAAAGATGGGTTTTATAAAGCCCTCTTTCAAGAAATGCTTGTTGGACCAAGGGATGATTAAAAAAGATATCTGACAAAGTGATAAGTGCAATCAAAGTATCATCTTCACAATTTTTGAGAAAAGGGGCCATAATAGGCTTGCATTCTTCAAAGTAGCCGTTCCATAAAAAAGCCAGTTTTATGGGGGGAAGTTGCCATAAATAATCTTTAACAAAAGGTTCGGCTGTGCAATGTTTGCGTATATCGGGGTGGCTCAGAAGAATTTCTGCTGCGTCGAGCGCAAGTAGTTGGCAGAGTCGTTCTGAACTACATATATTGTTAACAAGAAGCAAGCTAGCATGAGCAAAGTGGGGACCATCCGTGAGCAATATTTTTTTTAGTAACGTCGTGGGCAGTTTGCAGAGGTACTGTTGCATAAACTCAACTTCGAGAGCTCGCGTTTGAATGGTTTTGTTATTGGTAAGCATCTCTCCCAACTGACTATTAAGCAACGTAAAGAGTTCATCATTGCTTATGTGGCTTATAAGGTGGGATAGCGTATCCTGATCAAGGGATGATTTGCTGTGAAAAAGCCATTCAATGAGTCTGCTCATTACTTTTCGTCGTTCAAGCAATTGGAGCACTGACGAATTTGCTTTTGAAAACTCAAGCAGTGCATACGCATCGAGCTCTCGTATATCAAAGGTGCTCGTGAGGCTACCAAAAAATGAGGGTAAAACCATACCAAAAGAGTTCGGTCGAACGAGAGATAATTTAGAGAGCACTGCTTGCGGAAGCTGTGCTCCATATGTTTGCAAGAAGGTAAGTGCTATTGTATTGTTTTGGATATCGCGGTTATCAAGATATTCAAGTGCATGGGGGCTGTGCAATAACTCATGGAGATCATGATCGCTGATTGATGGTGCAAGTTTATAAAGCAATGCGGAGTCAATATACTGTTTTCCTTCTATAAGATGTGTAATGCAATATTGAACTGCAAAAGGGAATTTTGCAGCAAACTGCATGCATGCGGCGGGACTATTTTTTTTCAGAAAATCTAAAACCTGTTCCGTATTGGATGGATCGCACTGTGTGAGTTCAAAGCGATGAGCAGCAGTATGGGTTACTGCTGATGCACTGTTTCGCGATTTTGAGACAGGCACGTATTTTTGGTCATGGTAGAGGCTGCAGGCAATCTTGTGAGCATTTTTGTCACACTGCTCCATGATGAGGCTTCTTAGCACGGGATTTTCAAGATGTTGGCTCAGATAAAATGGATTATTTTCTTTGAGCATGTACTGTCTGACTCGGTAAGCGTCGATTTGCTCAAGTTTTTCCTGAGCGCTTTTTCTTATTTGTAGAGGAGTGCCTGCTATCGTTTTTAAGAAAGCCATCGTGGGTAACATCTTGAGAATAGCGTCTGCGACTTTCGGATCAGACAACAGTAGTTGCTGCAAGATCACGGGATCGGTGTGTGCTATTCGCGCTCGAACGAAGGGATTGTCGCGAAGATCTTTTCTCTCCCGGATTGCAAGAAAAAGCTGCTCGAGCGGGACCGTTTGCGCTCCTTGGGCAAGATGGGATTTATCGAGCGCTAGGCTGAGGTGCTCACCAGGACTTTGGCGCTGCATTTTGCCTGGAGTGTTCAGTGCTTGTATTTTTGAAAGAGCGGTCTTTACTGATGGTAAGCCATTAAAGTGAGGTAGGTAGGCGCTATTAAGTGGATTAGCGAGCAGGGCATGCATATGCTTATCATCAAGTTTCATTATCCTTCTTAATACGGGCTCAAGGATAAGCAATTGCTCCTGCCCTTGAATCGTTTCTAGAAACTGTTCACCAGAAACTTTTCGTGCGAATGGCTCAACTAAGTCTTTGTTTTCAACAAGGCAAAAGGCAAGATGGTGCGGATCAGCGTTAAAAAGAGATTCTTGGGCGCGAGGCAGAACACGCAACAATGGATTACTCATGCAGAACAAGAGTGCATTACTCGAAGCCCTTCGGGCAAATTCTTCTAAGAGAGCGTGATCATGCGTTGTGGTGATGAGGGTAATAAGTTGATCCTGCTCATGAGCAGTGAATAGCTTAGGAGGATGTTGCGCCCATGCAGCAAGGGATTCATCTTCAGCAACCGATTCCTGATGGACGAGGTATGATTTTTGGTAGGTTTTATCTAAAGCAAGCAATGAATCCTGTACAAGATGGGCCACACTCAACAGATCGGTGGCTTCTCTTTCACGTAGAAAAGTAAGTATGCAATTACTGAGTTTTAGTCGCTGCTTATGCTGTCTAAGATAGGAGCCCTCTTTTTCATGCAAAGAATAGGTATCGCTCTCATGCTCACTCGAGGATTGATCATCACCTTCATCCACCAGTTTTTTAAGAATGTCTGCTGCGTAGAGCTGCTCTTGTTCTAGGAGTTTCAGTAATTCTGGTGATGTATGAGCATCATCAAGCTGTTCTCTCACGCTCTCTCGCTGAGCATGACATTCCTGCCATTCAGACTGTGCTGCATGAAGCTCTGCTTTGTGGCTTTGAATAAGTTCTTCCTGCTGCGCAAGTTCACGCTGGTATTCCCGAATACGCGTCTCAGTCAGTTCTTTTTCCGCAGCATAAGCATGCAATCGTGCGCGCGCAGCCTGCTCACTTTTTTTGGCTTGCTCAAGTTTCTGTTCTCTTTGTTGATTAATTTCTTTTAATCTTTCCTGCGCTACACGTACATTCTCAAGGCGCGTTGCTAACTCATGAGTACTTTTCATACTCTCCTGAGCCCAACGTTCAGCAACTCTTTTATGTTCTTTGAGTTCCTGTTTTGTTCTGATGAGTTCTTGAAAATGTTTAACTGAATCAGCATCGTGTTCCGCTTTTTCCGCCCACTCAGCAGCTTTTTCTGAGTGCTCTGCAGCTGCTTGCGATTCTGTTGCTAATAATTTTTTAAGTTCGCTTATTCGTTCATGGGCCTTTTGGATTTCTGTGGTAAGACCTATTACCTGCTCACGTGCAAATGCTTCGGCGTTAATAGCAGCATGAAGAGCGAGCATTTGTTCTTCTGCTTCTTCCTCAATGGGTTGAAAGGAAGTCCCTTGATCAAAGGGCGGTAAAGCAAGAAGGGTGCTGAAAGAAAGCGCGGGGGCACTTTCTATTTTTTTGAGCAGCTCACCTTGTTGTGCCATGATTTTTTCTTGAGTGAGTTCTTCATCTAACTTTCCCAGAGCATCTTGTAGAACTTTTTCTTCTTCTTGTAGTGTCTTATAATTCTCGATTGTTTCTTTGTCCGCTTTTGATGAAGCCTTGCTTGATTTCTGCCCAGATTGAGCTCTTTGCTGTGCTCCATTAAAATAGGGTAGAAGTTCTCGCAATTTTTTTTGAGTAGCAACAAGATTGAGCGTTAAGCGCCTGTGTTCGGCTTGCTGCTGCTCATGGCGCTCGCGCGCTATCTGTGCTTGTTCAATGGTAGCGAGATAATCGGGGTTGTTGTACGTGCTATTATGTAGTGACGCTCGCAATTGCAAAGCTTCTGCTTCTTGCTGTTTTACGCGTTCTAGCGTTGCAGCTGAATCCTGGAAAGTTCTTTCGATTTCGCGCGCTTGCGTAGCACTTTGGCTAACTAGGTGAGCAGCCGTTTCAAAAGCAGTGTCCAATTGTTCTGCTTTCTTGGCAGACTGGGCGAGTTGTTCTTTTTTTTCTCGCTCAAAATGAAGTGTTGCAGAAAGCGCATCTTCATGAGATTTTATTTTATCAAGTACCGTCGCAGTTTGTTCGACAGCGTGTTCATACGCTTTTTTTTGCTGATCAAATTTATCAAGAACCGCTTGTTGAAGAGCCTTCTCTCTTTCTCGTTCCCACATGAGCAGCGCAAGTTTTTCCTGCAGACTCTCAAGCTCTTGCGTACGTAGTTCGAGTTGTTTTTTTTGTTCTTCTTGAATCTCCACTAGTTGTTGTATCTTGGCTTGCGCGGATGTGGGATCGAGTAACGTTGGAGCTGTCAGTTTTGCAAGCTCGGATCTTAAAAATTCGATCTCTTTTTTTTGCTCTGTCCATTGAACGAACATGCTATCCTTAATGAGACTTGTATCTTCCCGACGCGAGATATCGCCTTTTAGTTTTTTCGCTTTTCCGTCTTCAAGATGAAGCAGGGCATTCCGTTCTTCAATCGCACTCTGCTCACTTGTTTGGGCTGTAGCAAGCTCACTTTCTAGTTCTTCAACTGTTCGTTTAAGTACGGCAATTTTTGTTTCTGATAAAGCAAGTTCTCTTTTTTGTGCGCTTATTTCCTCATCAAACTTTGAAAGGGCAATTTTCATTCCGTCTTTCAAAGTTTGCACGGCTGCCGACGCTTTCACAAAGACTGCTTGATCAAGGGCTGCTCGCTCTTTAGCCGCAAGGGAAAGGGCAATGCTAATCGGAGCTATAAGTGCCTCATGCTGCCTCATCAACTGCCCTGAAAAGGGTTCCTCAAAGCGTGGGCTTGTTAGTATACCGGCGGCACTTTTAGCGCGTATATGGGAACGAATGGGACTCTCAGTGGCTAGCGAAGGAGTTACGCTATCCATCCTTAAAGATGGAACCATAGGTGCTGGTTTTCGCGTCACTGAAAATCTACGACTTTTGTGGGATTTTTTATCAACGTTAGTAGATGATGGTAGCGATTGAAGAAGTTTTGGGCTCGTACTCTGTTCGGATGTAGTGCGCGATCTGCTTGTCGGCGATTTGCTTTCTTCCATCTTGGCATTGAGAGCTGAATCACTCTGACGTCTTTTGAGTACGGGGGTTCCTGGAATTTCTCGAGGTAATTGAGCAAGCATGCTCTCAGTGCTTTCGTGAGATACAGCTGCTTCTTCTTTTTTAACCGTTAAAGCTTCGGATGGATTTTTACGTGGCGAATGCAAGAGTGAGAGAGAGGTTCTACGCGCACTAATGCGTTGTAACCCCTCGGTTACTTGCTGTTCTTCGGCACTGAGATCAGCTAGACTCAAAGTCGGGATGCTTGGTAAAGATGCTGGTTTTTTTGATAGTCTTTTAAGGCCCTCACTTGCAGGTGTGCTTACATACGGGGCATCTGGAGAGGAGGTATCAGTTGTTGCGGTAACGGAGCTGCTTCTTGAGGTTAAAGCGGGATCTAGTTCTTTCTGTTCCTTTGCAGGGTCTTTACTTGAAATCGTTTCTAGATATTTTTTTAAGTGTTCAGAATGGGCACCACCAGTACTGACTGCACGGATGTGAGTTCCGCGCATTGAAGCCCTTTGGCCAGTTTTTGTTTTATCCATTCCTTGTGTTTGATTGCATGAAATAGTTAACGCGATAATTAAAAATCTAAGAGATAATGCTGGGCATTTCACGGGAATACTCCTTTTTTGTTCAATAGGATATAGCGGAATAGAAGGTTTAGCAAGCCAGCAGCTCACGGCAAGGCATGCTAAGGGGTTGCTATTTTAGGAGCTTTCTTTACAATTAAGCGTAGGGGGTTGTAGCTCAGTTGGTAGAGCGCTTGGATGGCATTCAAGAGGTCACGGGTTCGACTCCCGTCAACTCCACCAGAACTAATATTCTTTAATGAGAATGTTTCCTTTAGAGGTTTCAAGAGTGATTGGCGCTCCACCTTTTCCACCACCTAAGGTTCCTTCAACATCTTTTTTCAAGCGGTCCCAACCATCCTTATTTAGTTTGACGGTTATGGGTGCCAACGTAACAGGGTGATCAGAAGTTATTGAACCGGCGCCAGTTTTTGCATGAAGCTGCGCCTGTGTTTCTCTCGGTAGATGAAGGGTAATAGTACCTTTAAGTGTTTCAACAAAAAGACTTTCTTTGGGGCCGAACTTTTTTTGTTGAATTTTGATATCCCCTTTTCCTGTTTTAGCAGTGACGATGTTGGTAGCATCAATAATATCAATCTCGCCATCTTGCACAGAAACGTCAAGATTACCCCGGACTCCCTTTATTTTTACCGGCCCTTTTGTTTGCACAATACGAATTTTAGTCTCTTCAGGGACCATGATAGTATAGTCGACAGCGGCAGATTTTTGATCTTGGGCAACGCGGGTAGTTATGGTAGCATCAGAGCCAAATGATTTACAGGAAAGCGTTGTTGCTTTTAATTCTTCAGCTGAGCCTTTTTTGGTAGCTTCGATCATGATTTTTTGTTGGTCCCAAGGCTTTATGGTAATGGATCCGTCAGTATTAGTTATAACAATGGCTGATCCGGTATCTATCTGATATTCTTTGGTGATATGTTCTTGTTCTGCTCTGCGCCATAGTGAGTTAACGTTGAATGCTTCAACAGATTTGTGATACACTTGGCTCAGAAGAGCAAGAGCAAATAGGAGTTTTTTCATAGTAGTGGCCTCAAAAAGGTTAAAGTTCACCATGCAGTGTACACGAAATTTACGAAATATTGAACCGGGGCAGATTGAATCTCAGATTATCAAACCTGGCCTTTCACTTATTTTTTCACAGTATCCGCTTATTATCCCTACGTATGAGCGTATAAGCCAACAAGGTGGTATTGCCTATCTCGTGGGCGGTGCCGTACGGGATCTGATTCTCGGACTACCGATTCACGATCTTGATATAGAGGTGCATGGCCTTACCCTTGAGCAGTTGGCGAGTATACTGGGGGAATTTAGCGTGGTAAGTTATGTAGGAAAATCTTTTGGTGTTCTTAAATCTCATGGTACACCCATTGATTGGGCTCTTCCCCGTACCGATACCTCTGGCAGAAAGCCAATGGTTACCATTGATCCGCACATGGATATACGAGAAGCATTAAGACGGCGCGATGTGACTATGAACGCTATGGCTATTGAGTTAGCAACCGGAAGATTTGTTGATCCTTTTCACGGATATGAAGATATGCGTAATGCTCTGCTGCGCTCACCAGATAGCCGTTTTTTTGAGGAAGATCCCTTAAGGTTTTATAGGGTAATGCAGTTCATTGGCCGTTTTGAAATGCATCCTGACGAGGTTTTACAGGGAATATGTAAGCGGATGGATATTGCCGCTGTTTCATGCGAACGTATTGAAGATGAATTTGAAAAACTATTGCTCAAAAGTCGATGTCCCTCACGAGGGTTCAGGTGGCTTGCAGATCTTGGCAGGCTTCATGAAATTCTTCCCGAGCTTGCTCATACGCAAGAAATTGAGCAAGATTTTGATTGGCATCCAGAAGGAAAGGTGTTTGAACATTTAATGCAGGCTCTAGACGCAGCAAGCATTCTAGCTCGCAAAGACAATCTTTCTTCTGATGATCGATTGATACTGCTCTATGCAGCTTTGTGCCATGATTTGGGTAAAATTTCCACTACCGTAGTTATTGAGGACCGTATAAAAAGTCCGGGTCATGCTGAGGCAGGGGTCCCCTACACCAGATCGTTATTAAAGCGGATAACACGGAAAGTAAAAATCATTGATACGGTAGCTTTATTAGTCAAGCATCATATGCAACCAAGCCAATTTGTGCAATTGCACGCAAAATTAGCGGCATATCGTCGATTAGCGCTTAAATTAGCAAAATATACAACGCTCGAAATGCTTGCACGGCTTGCTCTTGCAGATAGGCGTGGGCGTAATGGAAATGGTCCAGAGCCATTGGAAGTAACGCCGAAGTTTCTCCCAACCTTTTTAAGAAATGCTGAAAAAGCGCGCGTACTGACGCGCCCAGAAGAAGCTATACTTCATGGTAGAGATATTAGCGATCTTGTTTCGCCGGGGCCTGAGATGGGATCGTTGCTAAAATATGCCTTTGAACTGCAGCTTGATAAGGGTATCAACTCAAAAGAGCTGCTTAGAAAAAAGGTTATCGAAAAATTAAGGGCTGAAAAAGACGTGAAGAAACTACCAAGAGGCAGCGATTAGAAAAACCAGATAAGTCCTGTCTGATGGCTTTCGAAAATTATTCGCATAGCGTTATGAAGAGAATGTTACCTATGGTAATATCCTGATTTCCTCGATAAAATTGATTTGCTAGTAAAAAGAATAATATTTTTTTATACTGTTAATAGGTTATAGATGTGGAGATTTTATGCTTACAAATGAAGAACTACTTAATCGTATCGAAATTGATCCGGAAGTAATGGTAGGGAAACCTGTTATACGTGGAACACGTTTAACGGTAGCTCATATTCTTGGGCTGCTTGCTGCAGGTTGGACAACAGAGCAAATCATGAATGAATATAAAAAAATCGATGAGAATGATATAGCCGCTTGTTTATTGTTTGCGCATGAGACAATGAATGATGTTACGTTTATACCTTTAACAGTGAATAATTGTTAATGATAACACTCAGGTTTCGGGCGGATGAATGTGTAGAATCGGCACTTGTTCAGTGGCTTCGAGCTAGAGGTTTTGATGTTACCTATATGAACGAGATTCAGCAGAGATTTAAGGATTCACAAATTTTAGAGATGGCGCTCGAGCAAGATCGAGTACTTATAACTGGTGATAAAGATTTTGGGGACATAGTTTTTCAGCACAGAAAAGATCATTGCGGGGTCATTTTATTGAGATTTAAATATACTACATCTCTTTCTGTTAAAATACGCATGTTTGAGAAATTACTCAATGAGTTCCCCCATGAAATAAATAGCAACTTTATCATTGCAACAGAGACCAATATCAGGATTGCTAAATCTTAAAACCGGCGTTGCGGATTTCTATGCTTCCTGATATCATGTTTTCATTACAGAGAGAATCGCTTTTTTACCGCTTTTTTTAGGAGTACTTTCATGGATATGATACCGCAAACGCCCGGGACCTTCTGTTGGGTCGAGCTTGCTACATCACAAACGGATGCTGCCAAAGAATTTTACAAAAAGCTCTTTGATTGGACAACTGCTGATGTGCCAATGGGACCGGATCAGTTTTACACTATGTTTAAGATAGATGATAAAGAGATTGCTGGTGGTTATAAGCAAGGAGATATGGAGAAAGGTATTCCTCCGCACTGGAATGCTTATGTCTATGTTATGAATGCAAATGAAATTGCGGCAAAAGTCACTTCTTTAGGTGGTAAAGTTATTGTACCCCCATTTGATGCTATGGAATCTGGAAGAATGGCTGTGCTGCAAGATCCAGAAGGTGCATTTTTCCATATTTGGCAGCCAAAGAAACATGAAGGCACGCGCTTTAATAACCGCCCAGGAACGTTCTGCTGGATTGAGCTTTGTGCGCATGATGATGTAAAAGAAAGAGATTTCTATTCAAAGCTCTTTGGATGGACCTATAAGGTTGAGATGATGGGCGCAGAACCGTATACAGTCTTTATGCAAGATGGCGTTAATGTTGGCGGTCTCATGAAAATGCCTAAAGAGTGGGCTTCAATGCCAGCTGCTTGGGGAACTTATTTTGCAGTAGCCGACTGCGATAAAAGTGCAGCATTAGTTAAGTCATTAGGAGGCAAAGTTCTTCATGAGCCGAGCGATATCCCAGGAATTGGTCGATTTGCTGTAGTGCAAGATCCTCAAGGGGCTTTCTTTAGCATTATGACGTTCAGCAAACAAGTTTGACAGTTTAAAGGGCCCGAAAGGGCCCTCAAGATGTTTTAAGGTACTGGGATTTCTTCCCCTGCTTCAAGATACATTTCGAATAAACCCGTCATTGCTTCTTTAATTAATTCCATCGCTTCAGGGATGGTCGGAGCATCGGTTACCACTCCTGGTAACTCTTTAACCCTTACGATATAAAAAGATTCACCATTTTCTGTAGCTGTCTCAAAGGTATATGTCCAGTTGAGTTGGAGATAGTATTCAATAGGTGGGGTCTTCATATTCTTCTCATCTTTTTTTAGCGAGCAACATTTCTATCTCTTTCAAATATAACAGACTTTCTTTGCGTCGCAATGCTGAAAGTTCTCTTTTGACATGATTGATAGCGCTGTGCAGTTGCTCGTTTTGCATTTTTTTGATAAATTCCAAAAATTCTGCTTCAAACACCAAGAGATCATGTTGTGTTATCTGAAAGATTTCATCATAATCCACGCCAAAATATTCATGAGCCACAATATTTCTAAAATCAACAATTTCGCGCCATTCTGGATTTACGTGGTTATTAAATGGTTCATGTGTGAGCACGTGTTTTATTGCTTCACCCAGCACTTCGAATTCTCTCATGGTTGCGGCAATAGTTTTTTCTTCTGCTAGAAAGTCATGAAGGTCATATAACCCATATGAAAAGCGTTTTATTTTGTCTATTGAGACAATATATCTACAATGAAAAATTCGATGAACCTCTCAGGCATAGACAAGGTCTTTCTCTATATGCGTTCTTATGAAAAGTCTTACACTCGAGAAATAAGTGATATCGACTTTTCGTTTAAATTTGTTTTCTAGATGTTCTTTAAGGTAGAAACGATTCTTAAAGCTTTTGTGTTTGACTTCAATGAGGAGATCAATATCGCTTTCGCCATGAGCTTCGTCACGCGCGAAAGAACCGAATAAAGCTATTTTGGTAACCCCAAATTTGCTCTCAAAGAAATTCTTATTGCTTCTTAGGTATTCGAGTATCATTTGTTGATCTAGCTTATCCATGATGCATTCTCAAACTGTAAAATTGTTTGCAGTTTAACAATTCTAAGTATAGCAAAATTTGGAGGTATTTCCAGAAGCTTTGGATAAATTTGTTACCGTCCTTCTCATATGCGTCTATCTCGTGTACACTAAATAAGCATTAAGATACCGAAACACCATGGGGAAAGGCACAGCATGAACATAGGACTTTGGCAAATCATAAGCACCACGGATTTGATGAGTAAGGGTGTACTTCTTGTTCTTTTGGGCATGTCGATTTTATGTTGGGCTTTGGGCTTTTATAAAAAGATGGTGATCTCTGCAAAGATTAAAGCGCTTAAGCAAGCACAAGGATTATTACAAAACTCCAAAAGCATGGATGATTTATTAGCGCGTGTCTCCGTTGTTCAGCATACATTTGCAGGTGAATTAATCGGATTGTTCCTTACTGATTTTAAAAAGCTTTTAAAAATGTATGAAACTGGTGACGCCTCTTTGGCTGATAAAGACTGGTATCTCTTACAAGCTACTATTAACCAACGCGTTGATGAGGTACTTGCTGAGGAAGAATATTTGATTCCTGTGTTGTCAACTAATGCTCAGGCAGCACCGCTCATTGGGCTGTTTGGTACAGTATGGGGACTCATACATGCTTTTATGGGGATAGCGCAGTCTCGAAGTGCCGATATTGCAGCGGTAGCTCCTGGAATTGCAGAGGCACTCATCACCACGATGGGTGGTTTAGTAGTCGCTATACCTGCACTCGCCCTTTTTAATTACTTGCAAGGGCAGATGAGGAAATTTGAACAGGAAGTGGTACAGCTCGCAGACACTTGCCTTTGGACGATGCGTGGGGTGCTTTCATCAGACATTACCTATAAGACAGGCTTTATTGCTAAGCCAGCCCAGCCTATACAGCGGGAGAACGTATGATGCGCGCTGGATTGAGAAGGCGTTCGCGGAAGGTGCAGCATATGCCTGAGATTTCTTTAACGCCACTTATTGATACTGCGTTGGTATTGCTGGTCATTTTTATGATTGCTACGCCTATCATGCAGAATTCGCTTAATATCGATTTGCCGCAAGGTAATATGAAGGAAGCTGAAGGTATCTCTAAGTCATCATTGGTGCTCAGTATAGATGCGCGTCAACGCTTGAGACTTAATGAGACCATGTTTTCGCTTGATGAGTTGCTTGAAGAGCTTGGCCGGCAGGTGAAGGATTCCAAAGAGCATGCTGTCTATGTGCAATGTGACCAATCAGTTCCATCAGGTAATTTAGTAAAAATAATTGATGCAATTAAATATGTCTCGGGGGTTGAGCATGTGGTTCTTACAACAGAGAGAGCACGGTCATAAACTACTTATCTGGCTTTTGGGTCTCTCGTGCCTATGCCATTGTATTCTCTATGGACTTCTTTTTTTGTCGGAGCAGTATTGGTTGGTACAAACTATAGTTTTCCGGCATAATAAGAGTCGGGCTTCTGTTAGTGTTATTCATGGTAGCGCTTTATCAGATACTTCCCTGCAAGTCGCACCACTTATGCCTGTAGCGTCGACCTCTGTAAAGTCTATAAAGGATGCACCGACACCAGGAAAATCGGTGGTATCACCACTGCAGCCGGAAAAACAAAAAGTAAAAGAACCAGCGACTCAAAAAAAGGAACTTGAAAAAGCTAAGAAGACTGAGAACAAGAGAGAACTTGATCAGCCTGTATTCTCTGAGCTGAAGAAAAAATATACGAGCTTAAACAAGAAAAAGCATGAAACAAAAAAGGAACAAACGCCGCCTGTAAAAAAGGAGGTAGAGAAGAAAGTACAATCGACCCAAAAAAAGAACAAAGAAAAAAAAGAAACAGTCGTTCGAGAGGAACATAAACAGGAAACTATTCTCCAGCCTAATACAGGACAAATTGCCCAAGCTACCATGGGAAAAGAAGGAAATGCGGGCACTTCTACAAATGTTGAGTACGTAGCCATTAATCTTGACGAAGCACCCTGGTCACCCAATGAAGAAGAGCGGGAATTTGCTAAGTTCTTCAATCCACCTCCGGGATTTGATGGGCATGAATCGTTTACCATTTCCTTCGAAATAAAAGAGGGGAAGGCTTCTTATGTTTATCCGCGTGGTAGTGAGCCCTTAGTTTTATATGCAGCTGCAAAAGATGCAATTATGAAGATGAAATTTGCGATAAAAAAATATACTGAAAAACGAGTCTATATTATTTAAAGGTGCGCCATGTATAGTATAAGAAGAGCACGGATGACTTTAGTGCATGTGATGTGTTATGTGTCAATCGCGACCGTACGGGCTCAGGTAGTCCCGGCTGGAACATCAGCAACTGGGTCGGTGAACAATCCTTTCGTGGTTACTCATCAGAACTTATTAGATTCATCCCGTAAGGAAGCGATGGCTCTCTTGTTAGCGGTAACGCCGGAATCGGATACCGCTCTATGGCACATTGCAGAAATTGTCGCAGCTAACTTAGAACGGAGTGGGCAGTTTAAGGTGACCCTTAAGGCGTTTAAGAATCCTGAGACTCAAACGGAGCTAAATAAGCTGTTTGATACCAATTATCCGCTAGAAATATTTCTACACCACGCTGATGATGGCCGCTCCATTGCATGGCGCCTTTATGATGTGCATGATAAGCAGCTGATCAAGGGAATGAAGTATGCAAAGCGTGGTAAGCTTATGCGCGGCTATGCGGATAATCTGACAGATGAACTGTGGCCTGTGCTTACTAAACAAGCAAGTTCATTTTCATCAAAGATTGCCTATGTAAAAAGAAAAAACACCACGTCAAAGCGGCAGCGTGAGGTAGTGTGTATTGCAAATACTGATGGAACGCAAGAACAGGAAATTATTAAAGCGCCAGGAACATACTCTGGCTTACATTGGCATCCTGACAAGCAGTTCCCGCTCCTTTTTTGTTCTGAAACGACTCGCTTTAATGTTCGCCTGGCCCGTGTAACGCTTCAAGGAAAAAAGAGCATTGTATTAAATGAAAAGGGAACCTGTGT
>PRDV01000002.1 GCA_003174035.1 Candidatus Babelota bacterium | reverse complement strand
ATAAAGGAAGTAATTCTGTTGCGAGGTCCCGCCAAATACAGCTGTACCACTGAATGCAAATCAACGGTTCCGAGTGATACCGTTGGCGTTATACCAGCTTCAATGCTACGTCCATCGCGAGTATTTTTCTTGCCGAGGCTTTCACCGATTAATTGCTTATACCACTGCGCGAGCATGGTAAGATTCGGTGAGAAGGGAAAAAGATCATGGATGACATACCCTTGTTGGTAGTGAGCAAAAATCGCAGATGCACTCAACGCCGCTTCATTATGCTCAAAAGAATCAGCAAGACAGCGGTCTAAAGCAGCGGTTGCTCCTGTGCAAAAACTTGCAATATCGATTCCCATAAGACCAAGAGGGAAAAGCCCAACAGCGGTAAAAACTGAAAATCGCCCCCCCACTTGTTGGGGGATTTCTAGCATAAGCGTTTTTACAGATGTTGATGAAATGGTAGCTCTACCCAGTACTAGCCTATGCAAGGGTGAATTTGCGTCCGTAATAAAAACAAGGGATTCGTCATAATCGACTGGCCTATATTTCTTTAGAAGATCAAGAAATATCCCTGCATTAATAATCGTCTCGGTAGTTGTACCTGATTTAGTTACGATGCACAATACAACTCGCCCCTCCTTTTTTAACTCCTCTTCAAAAAGAGCGATTAACGAACCAGTATACTCTTCATCTATCGTATCCGCGCAATATAATTTACAAGGCTTATATTCATGCATCATGGAACCGAACAACGCCTGGATAACGGCAAGCGCTCCCATATTTGACCCCCCAATGCCAACCAGCATGAGTAGGGTAGGTCTTTTATCTCTTACTTGAGCGATGAAGCCGTTTATTACGTCAAGAGACTTTTTATCAGCAGGAGCGTAAAGTGCGCCATAGGGGGTAGCATATTCTTTGGTTAATGCCGCTTTAATAACTGTGATTTCTTCTTTTATATGCTGTTCAACCTGCTCATTAGGCTTATAAAGACCATCGATAACCATACCACTCCAACAAATTCTTGTCATGTATCATAAACTTACGCTATGCTTACACTATACCTTATCTACATAAAAACGGACAACGTCGGAAGGAAAATTATGGTAGTGTTTATCCGGCTCATACTTGCAATACTCATAGGGATCAATGCTTATGGGGCAATACCTGGCGTAACCGATTTTTCGCGTCTCATTGGGCCAGATCATAATTCAAAAAAAGCTTTTGAACAAGCTATCAATTCTGACAAACCGTTGGTAATTAAATTCTATCTCATTGGATGCGGTCCCTGCAAAGCAACTGATCAAGCTTATGCAAAAATGGCGAATGCATTTAAGGATAAAGCAACGTTTATAACGCTTGATGTTATTAAATATGAGGAGGTTGCTAAACTCTTTAATATTAAAACCCTCCCAAGCTGGGTTATCTTTGCTAAAAAAAAGAAACTTGCCTTCATTAAAGGTTCAAAAAATCAGGCTGACGTGCAGAAGATTTTAGCGCAGTATTTAGCGCAACAAAGTCGTAATCAGACAGAATAGTCGTACACGTTTTTCTTGCATATTTCTCCCAAATTATTCTATTATAAAATTATATCATAGAATAATTTAAGGAGATGTCATGAAAAAGTTCTTACTTCTAATCGCCCTCATGTTTCTTCCCTGCAGTGCATTTCAATCGAATCTTACGGTAGAAATTGCATCTCGCATGAATTATCCAAATACCGTTTACGGGCTTCGAGATAAGGTACAAGACTTCCTTGATCAAATTAAAGTATCCATGATGATGGATGTGCAAGAGCTACGATCAGAAAATCTTGGATATAGATCTGCATCCCTCGCACGCGGAGATCAAGAAATGTATTATGATATTTCAGCCCGCTTTGACAGAGAGTTTGAGCGTGTGAGCCGCAATTTTGTATTAGGTTCAGCACATTTAGATGAAATAGATGCGCCGGTGAAAGAAAAAGAAGCATTCATTAATGACATGAAAAATGATCTTTTAACCTCAATACAGGCACTTCTCGATTCCTATGGACAACAATTTCAAATTAAAACATGAAATTGTTGCTTTTTTGTGTCTTTTATTTCTATTATGAAAGAGTAGTAGTAAGTATTATGTAAAAAAAGTGAGGTATTACATGAAAAATAATCAATGCACCTGTACCCTAACAAACCGTGAACAACAATGCATGGTACATAGGAAAAAAAATGTACGCAGAGATTTTTATAAATATGAAGATGAGTATTTGACTCAAGATTACGATGAAGATGACGAACAATAACAACCATAAAAGAAAGGACGAATCATGGAAAATCGTGATAAAAAAATGACCGCTGGTCAAACTGGCAAAACTCATGAAGCAAGCACCAGCAAGTCTCATGAAGGAGCGCAGGCAGGCAGAACTCATGAAGCAAGCACCAGCAAGTCTCATGAAGGTTCAAAGTCACACGCAAATAAATCAGACTATTCAAAGTAAAGTAATAACCATTTAAAGAAAGGATAGCCCATGGCTAACTACAATAAATCAGACTATAACAAAACAGAACGTGACGTAAAAGAAACAACAGCTACAAAAAAAGAAGCGGGTGCTCAGCCAGAATCATCAAAAACTGAGCGTCATGAAGAAACAGTTTCAAGGGCTCCGAAATCTGCTTCAGTTAAATCTGAAGAAGAACAAGAGTAACGTGAGAGGATGTCTTATGGCTCATAAAGCAAAAGACAATAAGGCTCACGGTAGCTCACAAGCTAAACAAACAAGTACTCGGTCGCACAAGCGGCCGAGTAAAGAACGTGGACCTTTTGGTGAAAATAACGGTACGGTACAACATAGAACTGAAAATCCCTTAAAAGGGAAGTAGAGATTTCGCGCGTGAAGGATGATATGGAAGATAATAAAAGATTGGCCTTTGGCCAAGACTCTCATGAACATGCAGAAGCTGAACAGGTTGAGCAGCCACCAAAAATGCGTGGCGGAACACGTGAACAACACGTAAATGCTGGACGTGCAGGCGGTAAAGCTCCTCACAAATGTCGAGGTCGCCAATGTTCTAAAGAGAGTAAGGAATAAAAACTTACAAAGGAAAACTATGGCTAGAACAGTAACTACGCGCCGCGTGGCAAAAAAAGCTGCCGGCATTCGCGGTGGAACATCTAAACAGCATGCAATTGCTGGTCGTTTAGGCGGCCTTGCTCCGCATGTATGCCGAGGAAGTGAATGTACCAAATTGCGTGCATCAGGTAAATTAAAAGCAGCATCTGCTAAAAAACATGTTGCATCAGCCGCAGCAAGAAGACGCGTGCATGGTGAAGGACTTTTTGAGGAAACACCAAGACGTCGTACCGCAGCAAGAACTCATGCTCGACATGCAGGCCTTGCTAAAACTACTGCTGCAAAAAGACGCTCCCATGCCGCTGGACTTTTTGAAGAAACACCAAGGCGCTCAACTGCAAAAACTCATGCTCGACATGCGGGTATTGCTAAAACCGCTGCAAAAAAACGTTCACATGACGCTGGACTTTTTGAAGAAACACCAAGGCGCTCAACTACAAGCACTCACGTACGACGTACAACAGCTGCTAAAGCTGCCTCTACAAGAGGCACTCAAGGAACGCGTAAAGCGGCTGCCTCAAAAGCGGCGTCAAACCGTCGAAATCCTTACGTAGGCTTCTTTGAAAGTCTTTTTGAGGGAAATTCTACCCCACGCCGTAGCGCACGCTCAACAAGCGAACGCTCAACAAGCGCACGTTCAACACGAGCAGCTCGGGGCGCAAAAGCAATGAGCGTAAGTCATACACGTGTTACTGCAGCCAAAAGAGGTGCAGCAGCTAAAAGAACTGCCGCATCACGTCGTAAAAAGCTCAGCTAAGCTATATGAAATTTCGCTCAGTGATACACTATCTAAGAAGGAGATCTTTCGGTCTCCCTCTTTTTTTTGTCCTTTTTTTAGAATTCTCTTGCAGATTCTCCCGCAACTTGAGCATACTAATTCTTGATAGATTCTAAGGTAGAATCTGAAAAACAGGTATACGTTAACAATTTTAAGAAAGGGGGGATCCATGAAAATGCTACTTGGTGTTATGGTTCTCAGCGTCGGTGCATTATCTGCAAATCCAGAACATATGGCTCGCATGGAAGCGGAGCTCAAACACAAGATACATGAGCGTGATAGACTCAACGAAGAAATCGCTAAATTAAGTGAAGAACATGCTCGAGCACATTCAGATCATCGTGTACGTGAAATGCAACCTAAAAAGCGAACCGTTGCTAGTGACCGCGCAAAAGGAAAATACTAAAAGCATTGAGGGCCTTCGGGCCCTTTTTTTTCTCATTTTCTTCCCTTTTGCTACACTAGTATCTATCATGCGAAAGGATTAACTATGATGCTACGAACTGCTCTTATTCTTATCACACTCTTCACTTCTTACATAGCTGCTGAGGTGAAAGAAATAAGCTCTATGAAAGAATTTAGACAAGTACTCACCGAGAAAAAACCTCTCTGTATCATGTTCTATGCACCTTGGTGTAGCGCATGCAAATCTATGAAGGAACCTTTCAATCAGGCTGCACAGTCGCTTAAAAAGGAAGTTCTTTTTGTTAATGTAGATGCAGATAACGAAAAATTCAAGGAAATAGCAGATACCTTTGGTGTTGAGGCTATACCCACTATTATTGTTAAACATGTGGGAGTACTCAATAAGAATCAGCTGATTGGTGCTCTCAAAGGCTGTGTAGAACCAATAAAAGAGAACCCTAAAAAAGAAGAAAAAAAATCTCAAGCTAAAAAGCCCGCAAAAAAAGTGGTTGCCCCACCAAAAAAAACTAAAGCACCACCCAAGAAAAGCGCGAAAAAAGCGTAATTTTGGACCAGTTGAATAATAGGTACAAAAAGGTATTCTATAAACATATCTGTCTAACGTAGGAGAAGATTATGTTTTATCGTTTTATAGCGTCTTCACTTCTTTTTTCTGCCACGGTCATCTTGGCAAATGTTCAAGAAATAACGACGCTCGCTCAGTATGAGAAATTTTTTGCTGACGAAAAACCACTTATTGTTATGTATTCAGGAGAACATTGCGGGCCATGCCGCGCTACCAAGCCCCATTTTAAAAAAGCCGCCTCGGCTCATAGTACTATCAGATTTTGTGCTATAGATGCAAATACCTCTGATGAAAAGCTCATAGACCATATGGATGATTTGTCTATCTCTGGTATCCCTACGCTCGTTTTCAGCTATAAAGGAAAGATTCTTCACCGTACAACTGGCGGACTTTCAAAAACTACGCTGGAGAATGCAATAGCTAAGTTTAATGAGTTAGTAGCCCAAAAAAAAGAAAAGGAAACAATTAAAAAAGATACGTCAAAAAAAACTGCTGCACCTGAAAGTAAGCAGAAAAAATCTTGACTCTCCACGGTAAGAAAATGCTACCCTAACAATACTAATCTAGCATGCTAATCTAGCATGCTCAGATGCTATACGCTTACTTAACAAAAGGATTTACAATGTACTTAA
>PRDV01000027.1 GCA_003174035.1 Candidatus Babelota bacterium | reverse complement strand
GCAATGCCATTTCTGGCCGTGGGGTTGCTCACCTCGCCGGTGAAGCTCCTGATTTACAGGAGTTGAATCTTGCCGGAACGAAGATCGCTGAGATAGTCCCAGCCAGGGGACCGGTCGTACAATTTCCGCAGTTAAAGATATTGAATCTATCAAGGTGTAAGCAATTGACTCGTTTGGCAGTGGCAGCGCCATTGCTGAGATATCTTTCAGTGGCTCATAGTACAAAATTGCCAGATGCCACACTGGATAGTATTGTTTCATCAACTCCTCAATTAGCAAAATTAGATCTAGAAGGTGCTTACAATATTAGGGAGCGCTTTTTACGTGATTTGCATCCTGCTCTCACGCTTGCTCAAATACGAGGCAGCTACGAAGAGCTGAAAACAAAGGCAATTCAAAGAGGTTTATTGCATTTGGGATTTGGCTATACGTGGTTAATAGATTTTGCCATACCAGAAAAAAGCGGGTTAAAAGTGTTACCGCATGATGGATCTACATTAATGAAGTCGTTTCACTGGCTGCGCGGATATGCTCTGAGGGATTTAGAAGATCTAAAAAAGATTTCCGCCTATGAATCTAGATTAATGAAGCCATTTGAAAGCATAAAAGAATATGGGACCTTTAACTTTACTCAGAAGTCTATAGAAATTCTAAAACAACTTTCCCTCACTGATTATTTTTTAGCATTATTTACGGGAGCTGGTGAAGACTACGATCAGATAGTTGAAAAGCTTCTTGATGAAGGTGCAAACCCGAATTTGGTTTTTTCGATTGATGAGATGTTGTTAACTAAGGTGGACCCACAAGAATCGATTGTCAGAAATGTAGGAATCTCGATTGAATTCGTCAAAGATCATCTAAGGGGTTTTAGCTCTGTACTCATACTTTCGGTGTTGGCTAAAAATAGAGAGATTGTAAAAATGCTTATAGCGCGAGGAGCAAAAGTTGATTACGAAGATACGAGTGGAAACACGGCACTTTTGCTTGCTTGTAGATTTGGGTTAACTGAATTAGTGCAAACTTTACTTGAAGCTGGAGCGAATGTTAATAAGAGAACAAAAAGAAGGCCTTTATCAGAAGCCATTGAATCGGGCAATAGCGAACTGGTAAAACTACTTTTGGAAAATAAAGCGGAAGCTGCCTCAAGCTATCTTAACCTTTCTCCTTTCTTGCACCAATCTCCGCTGCATTGCGCAGTTGATGCTGAATTTCTAGAGGCAATCGAGCTTCTAAAAAAATATGGAGCTAACATTGATGATCATCGGCCGGTGTTGGGTATAGGAACTCCACTGGTTTGCGCGATAATGTGGAAGAAAAAGAAATCTTTTTTGAAGCTACTTGAGTTAGGGGCAGATCCAAACTTGGAATCTGCAAATTTTGGCTTGGCTTTCCTAGACACAAAAACACGCCCCCCTCTGTATTACGCAATTGCCAGGAATCAGGAATCAGAAGAATACGATATGGATGGAGCTTTTGTTGACCGCATGCTCGATTTATTTGCAGTAATTGATAATTTTGGAGATGTTACCATTATCGAATTGCTTTTAAAAAGGGGGGCCAAAGTACATTACGAGGCCTTATTGAGTGAAGCGTTAGCCACCAGATCAAAATCATTAAAAGTTCTTGAAATTGTTGCCTTACTTTTGGCTCATGGAGCTGATGCCAATAAATTTAACGTGCCGCTGTTTTGGAAGGCATACAGATTAGAAAACGGGTCAGCTAGGTACTCAAAAATTCGTGAAACGAAAAAAGTATCAGCGAAAGAGATTTTATCAGATCGATTTCCTCTCGTTAAGGTACTTTATGAGCGTGGACTTACCCTTGACTTTGATGCACCAGTTCCCTCTTCCTTTAAATCCGAAACTATCTTAGATATGGCCTCTTTCGAAATGCTCGAGGCAGTAGAAAATGAAGATTATATGCTTATTGAGCTCTTATTAACTCTGGGATCAAAATTCTTGGGTGATAAAATGGGTATGGTAGTTTTCGAAGATGAGGATCCATTGGGAGTTGCTATTAATAAACACAATCTTGGTATAGTTACCTTACTTACAAGCTATATGCCAACAATAGATATCGAATGTACCTTTGATGGTAGAAAATTTGATAATTACCTGCAGTTGGCGCAAGTCTTTGGAAATAAGGAAATAGCCGATTTTCTTAAAGAGAAATATGCTGGCTAGCAGGGGTTGATGGGTTTCGTACCATTAATTGGCGCTTCAGGTGCAAGCCAAGGGGGCCAGTTTTTGCAACTGGGAGGAAGTAATGAAGATAAGTTTTTTACCAACGGCCCTGATCTTCGCAGCTCATTGTTATGCGATGGAATCTCTCATTACAAGTGAGGATGCACCCAAAGAAGCAAAAAAGGAAAGGGTTGTCGTTTTTACAAAGGACAAACAAGAATTACATGATTTGGTTATACGTGTTACCGATGCAAAACTCAATGTAGTTCAAGGTGCGCGAGATTTTTTGCTTACACAAAGCCAAAAAATAAACTCTCAAAGCCCAGTAGTCAGCCAAATCAAAGATTTTCTTTTAAAACTGATACAGCCGCAAGAGTGGCTCCATAAAGTAGTACTACCAACTGATATAGATCATACCCTCGTTCTTATTGAACAATTCGCATCTCAATTAGAAGTGTTTTATCGTGCAAATGAAGATTTTCGTAGGGTGTTAAAACCTGTTGTCACGGAATATCGATCTTTTGTAGCGGCTTATAAGAGCAATCCGGACAAAAGACAGGAGTTATTGTTACCAAAAGCCTTTCTTTTGACTGAATCGTCCGACATGGCGGGGCCCCTACTAAAGTCATTTCTTATCGATCAGGATATGGCATTAAAAATTACGAGCCTCAGCGGATTCAGCTCCGGTGGAATCTGTACCTTTGATAAGCAAAATATAAAAGGAGCTCATGCAGTATGCTCTTTGGTTGATCCCCAAAAAAAAGAAGGCGTTCATTTCAAGGCTAATTCGGAAACAGAACTTCAAGTAGGATATGAGTCGGCAGTATATTGGTTTTCTTATCTGCTCTTTGGCCACGGGCAGGCAGCATCTTCACTAGTAACAGTGAGTAATATTGCTACCTTCGAACTTCCTGAAGATTCGCCTATTAAAGATGTATATGCTCAGGCTTTGAAAAATGATCCGGCTCGAACATTTTTTATTGGATCTCCTCAGTGCCGTCGCTTTTTTGTGCCTAGAAAATATTCGACTATTTTGCAGGCTTCACATCATATTGCGGGTACCTCTTTAGATGATTTTATTAAAGAACAGATAGTTAAAAAATCTCAAACACATTTAGACCTTACTAGTTTTGGGGAGCAAGTTTTGCTTAATTTGCTGACTGTGCAATCTGATTTTAAGCCAGACAATCTGATGGTTAGACAAGATGAAAGTGCTTCTTTGATAGGAATTGATAATGATGTGGCTTTTGGATCGCCTATTAAAAAAGCAGCTGTATTTGTAAGGCCTGGAAGGGCCGATCAGAAAATTAAGCACCTTGTCGCCCTTAAAAATATTTTATTTTTGCTGCCCGCAATGAAAGAGCCTGTGGCAGAACCGGTGGTAGCTGCGATAAAAAAAATAGATCCTGATGTTTTTATCATGAGGTGGCTTGAATTACTTAGATATCAGGAGTTACGATATGAAGCCTTCAAAAACCATTCTTTTTTAAATGAAGATTTTAAAGATGAACCTTTTTTATCGGGCCACAATTATGAAGAAGCATTATGCTTACCCATCAGATTTAGCTTGGAGTTTATTCGGAGATTAAAAGAAAATATAAAAAATATGCAGGAATATTTTAGGACACATAAGGGGGCGAGTCATTGGCAGCTTTTTAATTTAGTGGAACCTGTTGTGGCGAAATGCTATAAAGAGTTTTTTGATAAAAAAGGGGATGTGATAACAACCTTCTTTAAGGCTATTTATCAGAAAAAAGTTGAAAAGCAAACATACATTGAAGATTTAGTTGATTTAGATGAGATACTTCATGGTAAGACAGTTAAAGAGTTGCTTGAAAAAGTTAATTTGCCAAATGCTTCTATCAAAAAGTATTCGATAGCTGAGTGTGTTAAATTATTGCTCAGTGAAACGGATTTATTTGAAAAACAGAGAGAACAAGTATTACCTGCTTTTCTTACAAGCGTGTATAATGCCTTTACGCAAGAATTTCTAGAGGTGCAGGAGGCTGGTGGCCTGCATCAAAGTTGGAACGGTGTAAGCAAATCAGGAGACAACTTGCTCATTCTCCTCATGATTGAGGCAGGACTGGATGAATCTGTTCTGCGTTGGTTTATTACTGAAGGTGGGTGTGAAATACTATTTGATGAAGAGAATATAGTCTGCGCTTGTTTAGAAAATAGTTATTCCACATCATTTATTAGCTTTTTGCTTAGGGCGCTTGAAAAAGAATATGCTGGGTTACCCAAAGGTGAAGAACAGGTAGTTGAGACGAAGGAATTAGCTGCTTTACTCAATAGGCCAATTAAAAATGGTAGTACAGCACTTGACTTAGCGATGCGAGAAGGAAAGCGGAGAGAGTTTAGGCTCTTTATTGAGCATGGTGCACGGGCATGCGATCCTAAAAATGCGCTTTCTTATTATGTAACTACCTTGAAATCTTCAAAAGCGCATCAGAAAGATTTCGCGTCTTTTGCAAAGCTCATGGATAGAAATCAAGCTGTTGAGTGGGAAATTTGCTTACACAATCTGTTGCCACTACAACAGGAAAAAATAACTGGAATAGACATTGTAGGTAGTGATGGCACAACAAGATCACTTGTGAAAAGTATTGAACAGCAAATATATGACGCTGATAAGAAATTCAAACCGGCAGTTCAAGAAGGCGCAAATCACGTGGTAGCTTGTGCCAGAATGCAAGATTCTATAATTAAAGAACGGTTGCACGGTATTTATTTTAAAGAGTTGCCGAGCATTCCTGGACGAGAAGAAGCGGCTGGTAGATTTATGAGACGTCTATTTGGGTACGGAGCACCTCATACCTTACTTGTTAAGATGCACAATCCGGTAATGCTTTCTCATGAAATGGAAGGACCTACATTGGCTCAGGCTTTTAAGGATAGATCACCAGCTTTACAAAAACTTGATCCTAAAAATATTTCTGGTCTTATCATAGCTGCAATGCTTATTAATCCAGAAGATGGAAAGCCGAATAATCTCGTACTCGTCAAAAACAAGGAGGGGGATACCTACAGCCTTTCGATTGTTGATAATGATAACGGATTTATTGAGCCGTTGGTACGACAAAAAAGGAAATTTTCTGATGAAAAAGGATCTATTAAATTACGTGTAAAAACTGTTTTATATTGTCTTGATCAAATGAAAGAAATAGTACATCCTGCCATACGTGCGAGGATATTAGAGATTGATCCGTTAGCATTTCTGGAAGAGTGGGCGTCTGATTTAGGGGACGTGCATGAAAACTATCTCAAGCTGTTTACTGGCGCAGAACATGCTACGCATTTAAAAAGTAAATGTATTACTCAGGGCATTCCCTTTTGGGATGATGCCGTAGTGAAAATCTATGATAAAATTGTCTTACTCCAGAATATTTTACTCGCAAATTCAGGCATCAGTCATATTGACTTATTGTGTAGGCTTGAGCCAGGATTAGGCAAAATCTATCAAGACGTTCTTTTGCTTGACGTAACGCCGATGGTTCGCTGGCAGAAGGTTGATGGGCCCTCATACAAACATACTCCATCTGGAGTATGGACCACGCTTTCTCAAGAAAAAACTATTTTAAGTTCGGCGCTTTTACCGGCGGAGAAACCATTACTTGAATTAGTGCAAGAAGCTGGAGATTTTACTGTCCTGCAAGCGGTAGATACATTGAAGGAAAAATTGAGCAAAAATAACCAAGAAGTGGTTCAGGAATTGCTTAAAAAAGCAAGAGAACGAGATGCTGACTTTCAGCACGGGGCATTAAGTATCAGACAGTGGGAAAAATTACTTGCTAATCCAGGTATGGTATTTGATTCAAAACAGCAAAAAGCTCTGTTAAAGATTATTCAAAAAGAGCCTTTTGTCAGTTTGGCTCTCCAGCACCTGACCCTTGTAGCGCCTGCCTGGTTTTCCGGAGTTAATTATGACCACCTAACCAAACTAGACCTTCGTTCTTGTCAGGAAATTAAAGACGTTGCACCTATTGTTAAACGGGCAGAATTACTTGAAGAGTTAAATATAGGAAAGATAGTTGGATTGGTTAGATTAAGTGATTCAGCTGGATTGCAAGAAACAGACTTGAATCTTTTTAGACTGAGAAGACTCAGCGTTGCAGGATGTACAAAACTGCGGAGTATTAAAATAGCTGCTCCGTTTCTTGTATACCTCAATATTTCTGATTGCCCATTGGTTACTACGCCCATAGTCGATGAGATAATTAAAGTGAGCAGAGAGATAGAAAAAATAGATTGTGCAAATAGTGGCGTAGAAGATCCACTACTTACGGAAGCATTTCCTCAATTTATCAGTACGGAATTGATCGATCTACCTTCTCGCATCAGACATAATAACCAAGCCGCTGCCCATGTATGGCTGCTATATCGTCTTGGAAATTATTTCGAGTTGGGACCTGATTTTAATACGCATAGAATAATTGATAAAATGCCATTCTTACGAAGAACCTTGACAGAAGAAGCGAGCTTGGATTATGAGGAGGGTCCAGTTGATGACGATTTTTTGGATATATCAGAAGAAGAGGCTTTGCCAGCGATCCAATATGATGAGGCCCTGCGCTTAGAATACAGCCCATTGACTAAAGACAATTTAGAGCGAGCTGCTCATATGTATTCTGATTGTGAATTTCCTGAGGCAGTTTATAAGCTAGCACAATGTTATAAGCGGGGTATTGGGGTGCAAGCCGATTTGGCGAAAGCGATAAAGTTATATAGAAGAGCTTATAATAAATTGGGATTTAATTTTCCGTATTATCTTTGTAGAAATAGCTCGGTTATGGGATCTGATTATAGATTTTTTGCTCGGTCGAAAGAAATTCCTCCAGCACCTGTTGATCGTATTAAAGCTTACGTAATTTATAAATATATCTTTAATATGGTTGGAGAAACTTTTACCTTTCCTGCGTTTGGTTTATTTAGATACTTTTCAAGCGAAATTCTCACTCGAAAATGGCTGAAGGCTCATACCGAATCGGCATTAAATTTTATCCATTTTTTATTATGTGCCGCTGAAGAAGAGATGTCTGTTGCTTTATATAATTTGGCTCTTTGCTATGAATATGGATTTGGGGTTACAAAGGATCCTGAGGAAGCGGGCCGTTTGAGAAAGAAATTTCTTATACATCTTCAAATTTTGGCGCATGAAAGCAGTTCTGAGATTAACGTGATTTTAGGCGAGGCAACTTTACTAAATAAATATTCAGACGCATGTATTAGATTTTTTATGGATGTGCTGACTGAAGATGAAATCCACCGTTTAATGCCAACCGATGTGCTAGAAAAAAATGCATTACTAGCATTTTTCTATAGATTTTCAACTGAACAATCTGATGGATTTCAATACCCGATTTTATCCTATAATTTGGCAACAATTAAAGGCAGTGTTTCATCTCTCAAGGCGCATTATACTCGTTTGGATACGGCAGATCTAGTTCAGAGTATCTTAGATCACCCTGAATCAATACTCTATTCTCCCCATATTACCAGATTCATACGTAGAAAAATGGAGCAGGCAGAATTTCAGGAGATAAAGGATGAATTTACTGGTGAACAAATTGCAGAACTTGTTAGGTTTCTAAAAATTACCTTTGCTATACCGGACGACACTTTTGCTTCTGAAAAAGAAAAATCTATGGCCAATTTTGATCCTGACTTATATGAAAACAATGTTGCATTTCAGGCTTTTTTACATAAGCTTAAGTTTTCGGTCAAAACGGTATACGAGAACTATGGGGCTTTTAGGGCGTTTTTATTTAAAAAGGAGCATGATAAGCAATAGCATAAAGCAGTCGCTGAAACGCGAATCTTATAACATGAACATTCTTGTTGATAAGGTGGTGATTGCCGAGCTTGCAAGTTACAAAAAAATTAATTAGCATGGAGACAGTATAGTGATAAAGCGATATCGGACTCGTTCTAGTGAATTCAGTTTACGTAGAATTCAACACACATCATAGTAAAAAGGATTATAACTTAATTTCAAACGCCACTACTTAATCTCAACAAAAAAGGAGCAGACATGTTATCTCGTTTCTCTAAAGTTTTTTCTCTTGTATTTGTCCTTCAGGCACTATTCTTTTATCCCGCCACAGTACAGGCGGCGGAATCTAAAGATGCGCTCAGATTGGTAAAAGATCCTGCTGAAGTAAAGGAGAAAGATTTTCCCAAAAATGAGATAATTAAAATTCTTGAAGATAAATATGAGGTGTTAACCCAAGATGCAAAGCAGTTGGTTGAATTTCTTGCCACTCTGGTAAGAAAAGATAGAAGCCTACTAGTAGATTCTGATACTGCTTTGATTGCCAGGAGGCTGAAACATTTACTTAAAATTAAAGAAGACCATCACATTGAATTACCTGAACAGGGGTCAAATAGATTTTCATTAGAACATGCGGTATATGCTATTTTAAGCAGGAGAGTGTCGTTATCGAAGTTGATGATGGACGAAGCTAAATGTAAGTTTCTAGCTGCCTTGGTAAAGAAGAATCGATTTGCATCTGATTTAGAATTTTTTGCAGTATCGCTATCTGCGCCATGTTTCTCAATTATCGCGGCTATTGAGCAGCTGACGCATTTAGAATGTAAATCTGCTGATCTGGAAGATCAAATGCTTGCTTCTTTAAAGCGTCACGAGCGGTTGACTTCATTAAACTTAGATAAAAACGAGAAGCTGACGGAGGGAGCTGCGCAGTTCCTTATTGCCATACCAAATCTTAAGTACCTCAATTTGAGGAAATCTTCTCTTGGACATGCAGGAATCGCAACCTTGGTAAGGGATGGGCACTTGCGAGAATTGAATTTGACTCATTGCAAAGTTAATAATGCTGATGCGGTCATTTTAGCATCGAGTGTAACGCTTGAAAAGTTATTTCTTTCGCATAATGACATTACTACCATAGGAGCGAGAGAGTTTCTAAAAAATAACATGCTGCAAGTTGTGGAGTTGCATGGTTGTGCCAATATTGATCCGGAAACAGAAAAGGCTCTCACGGCGCACCTTGCTCAAAATCAGAAAAAGTCCCTAGGAACAGAAATTTCGGAAACACTCATTGGTAAAAGAGATGATGAAACAATATATGTGCTTGAAATCGATGGCGGTGGTACCAGAGGGGTTATTCCTGCAATTGTATTGAAATATCTTAAAGATCGATTTGCAGAGGAACTGGGTGTTGAGATTAATTTTGCTCGAGCATTCCATCTTATTGTCGCGACCTCAACGGGTGCGCTTATTGCTACGGGATTAGCAGTTCCAGGTGGAGATAAGGGGAATCCCAAATATGCTCCTGAAAAACTGATTGAGCTTTACATGCAGGAAGCAAAATCGGTATTTCCAAACAGCGATCGGGGTATAATTCATAGGCTTTTTGGGCCAAAGTATAATCCGACTTCCTTTGAGAAAATGCTTCAAGAATATTTTGGGGAGCAAAAACTAAGTGATCTGTTAACGAGACTATTGATAGCAACTGTTAATTTGCATGATCTTAAGCATTATATATTTGATAGTAAGAAAGCAATAAATGCTGAAGATGATTTTCTGTTATGGCAGGTAGATCGTGCAGCATCAGCTGCTCCCACTTATTTCTCCGCAGGGGTATGCATAAGAGAGAATCTTAATCTCATAGGAATAGATGGAGGTTTGGTTACCAATAATCATTCACTTTTGGGGTTATTTGAAGCGATGGCAGAGTATCCAAATGCCAAGAAATATTACATTATTTCTCTCGGTTGCGGAGCAACCGATAAAGAAGGGAAATTTGATGCAAAAGCCGAATCAGGCGGGCTTGCTTGGCTGCCGCAAATTCATAGCGTTGTGCGGGGTGCTGCTGCTAGCTATGTTGACCAATTAATGGATTTATATCGAAAAATAGATCCTCGAATTGAATATAAGAGAATTCAGCCGGAACTGACAAAAACAACATTGGATGATGCCACCGAAGCTAACATGGCATATCTAAAACAGCAAGGTGAGGAAACCCTTGTTTCGTTTAAGCCTCTCTTGGAAGAAATAGTTTGTGAGCTTACCAAGAAATATAAAGGGACTGCTGTTCAAAAGAAAGAGGTGAAAAAATAGGAAGACCATCATGTACGCCTTCATTTTTCATGGCAAGGAGCTTGGTGGTTTGCTAAAAGTGAAAGGATTGAGAAGTTGCATGAAGATAGGATATATAGTATTTGTTGCCGCTATAACCTCTGCCTACGGCATGGAATCGGTTTTAGAAACTTCCGATTCAGTTGTTACAGAACCAAGAAATTTTGCATTTCCTCAAGATAAGCAGCAATTGCATCACCTTATTTTGAACTTTACAGATGCCAAGCCAAATGTTGTTCAATATGCTCGTGATTTTCTAACGATGCATAGCAAACAACTGGAGGCTCAAAATCCACTAGCTCTGCAGATACATGAACTTCTTGAACATCTAATTCAACCAGAAGATTGGCTACAAAAATTAACATCAACGGAACAAATTGATAAAGCAGTTCTTTCGCTTGAACTATTTGCTCGGGAGCTGGAAAAATTTTACCGAGAACATCATTTTTATAGAACTGTTCTGAAACCGGTTGTTCTTAAATATCGTGAATTTATGTCAAAGTATAAGGATAATCCGGGCCACCGGCAGTTCTTACTGCTTCCGAAAGCCATCTTGTTCACAGAATCTCCAGCAATGGATGGTGAAATGCTTAGATCATATCTTATCAGTCAAGAAATGGCGCTAAAGATAACGAGTTTAACCGGCTTTAGCTCAGGAGGCGTGTGTACTTTTGATAAAAGAAATGAAAAAGGTGCACATGCAGTGTGCCATCTGATAGATGCGGAAAAAAAGGAAGGGGTACATTTTAAAGCTAATTCTGAACAAGCGCTTATGGTCGGTTACGAAGCAGCAATTTACTGGTTTTCCTATGTACTTTTTGGGCATGGGCAGGCTGCTTCTTCATTGGTAACCATAAGTAATATAGATACCTATGAGCTTCCGGAAAATTCATCGATAAAGGAACGGGTTTCGAAAGCGCTGCAAGCAAAGAATACCATGGCTGAATTTTTCTTAGGCAATCCTCGCGATCGTCTACATTTTACACAAAGGAGCTACGCGACGGTATTGCAAGCCTCTCGGCATATTGCGGGCACATCACTAGATGAATTCATTGAAACTCAGGTAGAGAAGGGTGAAGTAACTGCATTGGATGAGGATAGTTTTAGTGAGCAAGTACTACTTAATCTATTAACGTTTCAGGCAGATTTTAAGCCTGATAATCTTATGGTAGGCGATGATCCAAGTGAAGCACTGGTCGGGATTGATAATGATGTTGCCTTTGATCGTTCCCTGTTGAAACAGAAAGTGTTTAAAAGACCCCTGAAAGCAGATCATGAATTTAAGCATCTCATTTCTCTTAAAAATATATTATTTCTTTTGCCAGCGATGCAAGCTCCTGTTTCTAAAAAGGTCAGGAAAGCAGTGGAAAAAATTGATCCTGACACTTTTATTCTCACCTGGCTTGGGCTTTTAAAAGATCAGGAGCAGCGTTATTTCCTATTTAAAAAAAGTACATTTTTAAATGGTGCATTCAAAGATCAACCATATCTTTCTGAGCATGATTATAGGGACGCTTTATGCTTACCAATAACCTTGAGCATTGAATTTGTTACAGAATTAAAAGCACATATTAAGAAGATACAAAAATACCTAAAATCTCATAAAGGAGCTACTCACTGGCAACTGTTTAGTTTGGTTCAACCAGTAGTTGCAAGATACTATAAGGCGTTTTGTGATAAAGAAAAGGATGTGATAACTACTTTTTTTAAAGCCATCTATCAAAAGAAAGTTGATAAGAGAATTTATGTAGAAGATTGCGTTGATTTAGATGAGATTATCCATGGCAAAACAGTGAGAACTCTGCTGGAAAAGGTGCCTGAACCGGATGCCTCGGTTAAAAGATATTCGGTTTCATCATTAGCAAAATTTCTACTCAGACAGGCAGATCTTATTGAGAAGCATGAGAAAAAAACGTTGGCAGAATTTTTTAAAGTGATCTCTATCGCGTTTAAACAAGAATTTCTGGATGTGCAGGATAATAATGAGTTGCACGAAAGTTGGGACTATATAGCCGATTCAGGAGAAAATATCCTTATTCCTCTTATGATCCATTCAGGCGTAGATGAGGAGGTGATCCGTTGGTTTATAGAAAAAGGTGGAGCCGAGATACTTTTAGAAAGTGAAAATATTATAGTCGATTGCTTAGAAAGGGACCTTTCAGTTTCCTTTATTACCTTTTTACTTGAAAAGCTCAAAGAAGAATATGCTGGGTTATCGCAGGAGTCGGAAGATTCGGATGGCACACGGAGATTGGCAGCGTTATTAAATAGAACAAATAAAAATGGCATTACCGCTCTTGATTTGGCGATGAAAAAAGGCAAGCGAAGAGAATTCAGACTGCTCATTGAACAGGGAGCTTATGCCTGTAATCCCAAGAATGCAGTTACTTATTACCACCTCATGAAGGCTCCTCAAAATTCAGCTAAAGATAAAGCAGCTTTTGAAAGACTTTTGCGCAGAAATCAAGCAATAGAATGGGGTATGAGCTTAGAGCTCCTATTGCCTGAAGGTAACCCACCGTCAGCGAAATTGCCCATAAAAGGAAGTGATGGCATACAGCGCTCACTACCGCGGGCAGTGAGAAAGCAACTGTATAAAGAGGATTTAAAAAGCTTTAACCCTGTAGTAACCGAAGGAACAAACCATATTGTAGCACGAGCTCGAGTGCAAGATACATTATTTCCCCATAAAACACATGGTATCTACTTTAAGGTGTTACCCGGTATACCAGGAAGAGAGGAAGCTGCCGGAAGATTTATGCGTAAGCTCTTTGGATGTGGAGCCCCCCACACTATGCTGATAAATATGGGAACTCCGGTAATGCTTTCTCATGAAATGGAGGGTCCCACTCTCGAGGAGGCTTTTAAGTCAAAAAACCCGATTTTACACAAGCTTGACCCTAAAAATATTTCCGGTCTCATTATAGCTGCAATGCTTATTAATCCAGAAGATGGAAAGCCTAATAACATTGTGGTTATAAAAAATGCTGGGGAAGATTTGTATAGTCTTTCAATTATTGATAATGACCATGGTTTTATTGCGCCGCTTGAGCGGGAAAAACGAATGCCTTTGCTTGGAAAAAGCTCTATCGTATTACGGGTAAAAACGATTTTGTACTGCTTTGACCTTATGAAAGAGGCAGTACACCCTGCTATTAGACAGCGCTTATTAGAAATTGATGTGATGCAATTTCTTGAAGAATGGGCTCTTGAGTTAGCGCAGGTACATAAAGCATATCAAAAACTTTTTACTGATGCTGAGCATGCCAAACATTTAGCGAAAAAATCTATTACTCAAGGAGTGCCCTTTTATGATGATACGATTCTCAAGCTCTACGATAAATTTGTTTTGATGCAGAATATTTTAAAGGAGAATCCTCGTATAAGTCACCTTGATCTATTAAAGCAGATTGAGCCTGGTCTTGGAAAAATTTATGAGCAGGCTCTTGAGATTGACGAAACCCCGCTTGTCAGATGGGAACGTGTAGATGGTCCATCATATACAAAAACTACTTCGGGCTCTTATGTAACCACAACAAAACAGCGTACAATTTTGCATTCGGGAGTGATTCCTGGAGCAAAAGATATGATCGAAGTAGTGACCAATGGGGAAGATTTTACTCCTGTGCAAGCTCTTGAAAAATTAAAAGAAAAGTTAAGTGCTGAGAATGAAGGCATAGTGCAACAATTGCTTTCTCGCATACGCGAAAAAGATTCTTCGGTAAAAAAAGAAGCTTTAAGTGTTAGGCAGTGGGAACGAATTCTTGAGCGGCCATCCCGCATTTTTGACGTAAAGGAGCAGAAAGCAATTTTAAAATTTATTCAAAACATTCCTCCTTTTTCGCACCTTGTTTTACGCCATGTACCCGAGGTGCAACCATCATGGTTTACTGGATTTGATCTATCGCATATAACAAAATTAGATCTGCGCTCTTGCCAGCAATTAACCGATATTGGCACGATTGTTAAAGGAACGGAACTATTGGAAGAGCTTAATCTTGGCGGAATTACCACGCTTACCAATGTAAGTGCACGATCAGCTTTACAGGAAAATGATCTCAACTTATTTAAGCTTAAAAGGTTGAACCTTTCTGGGTGCACAAAACTAAAGAGAGTTAAAATTGCTGCTCCTTTTTTAAAATATCTTAATGTGTCTGAGTGTCCCTCCCTACGTGGTCCTATGTTAGATGATATTATTAAAGTGAGCCGTGACATTGAAAAACTTGATTGTAAAAATTCAGGAATTGGTTACGGACCGATCAGAGAACTATTTCCTCAATTTCTTGCATCCGATTTAGAAGCTCCTTTTCAGGGGGGTTCTTTAACAGATAGACAAAAACTGTTCAGTTTAGTTTACGCCGATCGATTTCTACGAGTTGCTTTCAGCTTAGATGATATCGATGATTTTGTACAAAATACTCTTCGAGGGATCTGCCTGATGGGTAATTATTTTGAATTGGGTGACGAATTTGTTTCTCATTTGATTGATGAAAGCAGTACACCTGTCCGGAAAAAAAGGGTACGAACTCAAGTGAAAGAAAAACCTACGATAGACAATAACCTCTATGCATCAGCCCTATTGACAGAATATGAGACTGCACGTAAAAATAACTTGGAAGAAGCATTTCTTCAATTTAAGAAGTTCGATACATACGAAAAAGATTTTAACAGATATTTGTTCACTGCAGAAGGCTGTTATCGACTCGCTTTGTGCTATAAACTGGGCAAGGGAACCGCCCCAGATATTGCTGCATCGGTGAAGTTATTTAAAAAAGCATATGAAAAATTTGACTTTATTTTTCCACTGTATGCCCATATTAATAACCTTATTACGCATGATGATACCTTCATGGTTCGCACTCACGAGATTCCGTCTTCAAATGTGGATTTAGATAAAGCCTTTGGCATTTATACCTTTTGCCTCTTTGGCGCTACAAGCTCAGAGCGTGAAACGGTAGACCGTTACCGTGCTATCAAAAAACACAAAGCTTTATATAAGTCGGTGCCAATATATAGAACGCTCTTTAGATTTTTTATCAAAGAAATTCTTACTGCATCTAAGCTTTCAACACTAAGTGCTTCAACGTTTCATTTTACAGAATTTTTACATAAAGCTGCGGATTGCGAGATGCCAGTTGCTCCTTATAATTTAGCTCTTGCTTATGATCACGGTATAGGTGTGAAAAAAGATCGAAAAAAAGCAGTGACCTGGTACAAGAAATTTTTATCGGTGATGCTAGAATTTTTAGAGGAGTTAAAAATTCCTGCTTTAATTATGGATCACGAGATTACTCAGACGAAGCCGGATCTCATTATAAGATTCTTCATGGATATCATGAGTCCGGCGGAAATTGATGCTATTAAAAAGAATAATGCAGATGAATGGGACAGTCTTCTTGAGATACTCCAACGAGTTAATTCGATTGTAACTGCATGGAGCCGTGGATCTAAGGCTCCACTATTGACGTATAATATGGCAATGGTTGACCCCGGCTCAACGGAAAGTACGAATTTTCTAAAGAAGGTGAGCGAATTTTCAACAGGCGTAATAATAATTGATCATCGTGAATCCATATTCTATTCGCCCTATCTGATGAATTTTATGAGTAAAAAGTCAAAGAAGATCGATTTTGAGGCAATCGCAAAAGAGCTTACGCAAGATCAGATTACTCACCTTTCACAGTTTATACAATTGACATTTCCTATTGAAAATGAACATGGCTATGATGAACGTGCAGCTAAAAAAATGTGCAGAAATGGTGCAGCATTGGAAGAATTTTTATCAAAAAGTAATTCAAAGAAGGCGGTAAAAGATGATTGAGCATCGTATATTCTATACTATAACGTTGATGTAGACTTGCAAATTTTGTTTTTTGCCTCTATAGTTTTTAAGAAAAAAAGGAGAGGGTTCTCATCAAAAGGCTAAAAGTAGAAACACCACTTTTTCCAAGGGAGTCGTGTTATTTTAGTTACGGATAAAAAGGGAGAGCGATTATGTGGGAGGGAGGCATCCTGCTTTGTCAGGTAACAATACTCATTATATTTGGTTTCAGTGTAGCAATAGCCATCCAAAGCTATAGAGTTTCTAAAAAAAGAAAAGCAATAATTGATGAATTAAAAAAGGGCTAATCTGATCCCTTCTCAAGATACAAGCCAGAGGATTTCTAATAATTTTGTAAAACTCAAAGCACATGCAGCAAAATCACATTGAAGCGGGAAGAACACAGTTCAGATAAAGACTGAAATTGGTAGAGCTTGGTTTATGCTTACTATTGGAGGAAAAAGTAGAGGCTAGCTTATAAAGTTCACGGGAGTTACGAATATGTTAAAGAAGTTATCTAGGGTGGGCCATCTTTGGCTAATGCTTACCAATTGCACGTTTGCTATGGAATCGGTTATAGACCAAACGGCAACGGACCTTACTGACCAGACAACATCTATTTTTCCTGCTGATAAAGAGCAACTCTTGTGTTTGATTCTCAAACATACGCAGGCCAGGTTAAACACCGTTCAGTATGCGAGAGATTTTCTTGTGCAACATACTCAGAAATTAAAAGATCAAGATGATTTAAAAGCGCAAATAGATGCTATTTTACAGAAACTGATTCAGCCTGAGGATTGGCTGCTACGGCTCACATCTTCTACTCAGCGCGGCAAAGCTATCGAGGCCCTCGAACAATTTGTGTCACATTTAGAAGCATTTTATAGAAAACATGCAGTGTTTAGAGATGTGCTGAAACCGGTAATTAAAGATTATAGAAAGTTCATAGTGCACTATAACGACGATTCGGTTAGCAAAGACGAGCTGCTATTGCCAAAAGCATTGTTATTAACTGAAGATGCTGGTATGGGCGGATTATTAAGGTCTTATCGCATGAGCCAAACTATGGCACTTAAAATTACGAGCCTTTCAGGATTCAGTTCAGGAGGTATTTGTACTTTTGAGAAAAGAAATGAAAAAGGTGCTCACGCTGTATGTTCTCTGGTCGACGCAGAAAAGAAAGAAGGGGTGCATTTTAAGGCGCATTCAGAAACAGAACTTGCGGTGGGTTATGAGGCTGCGGTCTATTGGTTTTCGTATCTCCTTTTTGGTCATGGACAGGCTGCAAGCTCGCTGGTTACGGTAAGCGGTATAGATACGTGGGAGCTTGCAGAGGATTCTCCCATCAAGGAGGTATATTCTAAAGCGCTGCAGGCAGGTGTTTCTGTAACCGATTTTTTTTCTAAAAATCCACAGTGGCAGAGATTTTTTGTGCAAAGAAAGTATGCTACCGTTTTGCAGGCCTCTCATCACGTGCCGGGAGTATCGCTCGATGAATTTATTGAAAATCAGGAGAAAGGTGCAACGTTTAATCTGGATAGCTTTAGTGAGCAAGTAGTTCTTAATTTACTTACCTTGCAAGCCGACTTTAAGCCAGATAATCTCATGGTAACGCAGAATCCAGCCCTTTTGGTTGGCATTGATAATGATGTGGCCTTTGCAGGTCCCCTACAAAAGACAGGGGTATTTAAAAAAGAAGGCAAAGCAGATCGAGAATTTAAGCATCTTGTCTCAATTAAAAATATTTTATTTCTGTTGCCTGCGATGAGCAAACCAGTTTCAAAAAAGGTAATAAAAGCCATTACTGACTTAGACGCGGATCTCTGTATCTTTCAGTGGTTGGAGTTACTCAGGTACCAGGAACAGCGGTATAACGCTTTTAAAGATAATTTCTTCTTAACCTCTGATTATGCCAAGGAACCCTTCCTTTCAGATCATCTTTATACAGAAGCTTTAGGGCTGCCCATTACTTTTAGTTTTGAAATGATTCAAGAAATGCGGACAAATATAAAGAAATTACAAAAATATGTAGCATCTCATAAAGGCGCGACACATTTCCAGTTATTGAATCTCTTGTATCCCATTGTTGCTAAATATTATAAGGAACATATCAATAAGGATAATGTGATCGAGACCTTCTTTAAGGCTATTTATCAAAAGGGAGCTGACAAAAAAGTATATATAGAAGATTGCGTAGATCTTGATGAGTTGATTCATGGCGTCAAAATAAAGGAACTGTTAGCTAAAATACCACCACCCAATCAGACCGTAAAACGGTATACTGTTTCTGAGCTCGTCAAACATTTTCTTCAAAGAGTTGATTTAATCACATTAAACCAAAAGAAGAAAATAGCTTCATTTTTAAAGAGCATATATAGTGCATTTAAGCCGGAATTTTTGGCGGCTAAGGAGAAAGGGACGTTACATAATAGTTGGGATGATTGTCACGGTAAATTCTCAGCTATAGTTGAAGCTAAAACGGATCCGTCAGCATTGACGTGGTTTATTGAAAACGGAGTAGAAGATAAAGGTGAATCGTATAGAGCTGATAGGCTTAACGATATAATTTATGTAGCTATCCGTGCAGACTACTCTTTTGAGTTTGTTTCTCTTTTAATTGAAAAGCTTCGAAAGATACATTCGAATATTAGAAAAGATAAAAGTTTGGAAGCTATTCCTAGCGATTTTGCAACAATTTTATGTCAAAATAGCTGGGAGCGAAAGGGAGGCAAAAGTGAAACAGTTTTAGATCTTGCATTGAGAAAGAAAAAGCGCAAGCATGTAAGACTGTTGATTCACGAAGGTGCTGTTCGCTGTGCTCCAGAAAATGCTCTTTCTTATTATAAAAGTGTCTTGCAATCTACATCTGCTTCCAGCAAAGATCTGGTTGCTTTTAATAAGTTACTCGATAGAAATCATGAAGTAGCATGGGTGCTGTGCCTCGAAAATATCGTTCCAGAGATGACAGAGAAGCGTAAAAATGCACTTGTACTTGATTGTGAAGGGCGTGAACGGTTACTACCAATGGATGTCGCAAAACAGTTATTTGAATCTCCGGGAAAATTTAAGAAAGTTGTTTTTGAAGGGGCTACTCATACCGTTGCGCGCGCAACGGTGCAAGATCCTATTTTAATGCATAGGCAATACGGTATCTACTTTAAGGAGATGCCAAGCATACCGGGTCGCGAAGAAGCGGCAGGTCGGTTTGTGCGACAACTGTTTGGATTTGGTGCGCCACATACTTTGCTTGTAAAAATGCACGCCCCGGTAATGCTTTCGCATGAAATAGAGGGTCCCACACTGGCAGAAGCCTTTAAAGATAAATCGCCTCGCTTAGAAAAACTAAACAAAAAAAACATTTCGGGTCTTATTATTGCTGCAATGCTTATTAATCCAGAAGATGGAAAGCCTAATAATATAGTGGTTACAAAAGATGATGGTTCTGATAGCTATTCTCTTTCAATAGTTGATAACGATCATGGCTTTATAGATTCACTTGTTCGCCATAAAAGAAAATTATCTGAGACGGTAGGCGCCGTTGCACTACGAGTTAAAACCATCTTATTTTGTTTCGATCAGATGAAGGAACCTGTACACCCTGATATACGCAATAAACTATTATCAATAGAGGTGTTGCCTTTTTTAGAACAATGGGCTGGCGATTTGGCAACGGTGCATGCTCAGTATCTAGCATTGTTTTCGGAAGCTGATCATGCGGCTTATTTGGATGATGACTGTGTTACCCAAGGAGTTCCTTTTAGAAATGATACGATAATTAATCTCTACAACAAGTTCGAACTACTTCAGAATATATTGCGTGACGAACCAAAATGTAGCCATATTGAATTGCTCTGCAAGTTGGAGCCGGACTTGGGAAAGATTTATTCTGATGCGCTTATGCTCAATCAAAGTCCCTTAGCTCGGTGGGAACAAGTAGATGGCCCTTCTTATAAGAAAACGCTCTCTGGAACATATACGACACTATCAAAAGCAGGCACAGTGCTCCCGTCCGGGCGTATACTTGGGGAGAAGAGCTTGCTGCAATTGGTTAAAGAAGCAGAGGATTTTACTGCAAAAGAGGCTCTAGAGCAACTGAAAAAAAAACTGCGTAAAGACAATCATGAAGTTGTGCAGCAACTATTGAAAAATATTCGCCAAGGTGATTCTTCTTTTGAGGAAGAAGTAGTAAGTGTTCGTCATTGGGAAAAATTGCTTGAGAATCCAGGAATTTCGTTGGATACTAAACAACAAAAAGCTCTTTTAGGAGTGCTTCAAGGGCAGCAATTTACCCATTTGACTTTGCGCCATTTGCCTGCGGTGATGCAGTCTTGGTTTTCGAATCTAGATTATTCTCATGTAATAAAACTAGATCTTCGTTCTTGTCAAAAACTTACTGATATCGTTTCGATTTGTAAACGAGCTTCAAGATTGGAAGAACTAAACTTGGGAGGTATAACCACGCTTATTAGTTTTGCAGATGCCTCTGGATTGCAGGAAACTGATTTAGAACTCTTTAAGTTGAAGAATCTCAGTCTTCTGGGGTGTACAAATCTAAAGACTATTAAAATAGCAGCTCCATTTTTAAGATATCTCAATATATCGTCTTGCCCATTAATTAGCTCTTATATCTTAGATGGGATTATCCACGTAAGCAGAGAAATTGCAAAATTAGATTGTAAAGATAGTGGTGTTGAAGATGCTTCAGTTCGTGAAGCACTTCCGCAATTAACTACCGCTGATCTTTCAAGTTTAGCATCGGGTAATCCGAATATTTGGTTTTTAGAATCATCAACCTTTGGTTTTACGAAGAAAGAGGGTCTGAAAAAGGCGACAGTGGAAGATACCTGGCTGCTTTTATACCAGCTTTATCGTATTGGTAATTATTTTGAATTGGGAGCAGATTTTGAGAAATACACCATTGTCGATGCTGCTTCTTATCGGGCGGAAATGTCAGGCGCTATTTCTAATCTACATGAACTAGAAAAAAATAGAGAACGATGGCGTCTGCGGGCTTTCTCAAGGCACCGCAAAAAGGCTCTCCCTTATTTGAAGGATGCCTTAAAGGTGGGAGATCGGTCTTATGCGCAAGCATTACTGGCTGAATTTGAACAAGACAAGGTAGAGGAGGCCTTGGTAGAGTATAGATTGTTATATGAAACGGATACCTTTAAAAGGGCCGAGTGTGCTTATCGACTTGCAGAGCTGATTAAAAATGGAGTCGATAGGCAGAGTACTATGCCTCAGGCAATTAAGCTCTATAGGAAGATTTATAGCAAAATAGGGTTCAATTTTCTCCATTATCTAAATACCAATTGCGATATTATCCGGGACGAAAAGTTGTTTTTAAAAACGAAGGCATTGCCTGAGTCACCTGTTGATCTGAGAAGGGCTTTCAGAATTTATACATTTCTGATGAATGTTGTTAAAGACACTGAATATGAAAAAAGTATCCCGCTTTACAAAACTCTCTTTAAATTTTTTACCAAAGAAGTTCTTACGCTCAAAGCGCTGAAAAACCATCTTAAGACAAAATTTCATTTTATGGAATTTTTACAAATAGCTGCTGAAGAAGGCATGCCGATAGCTATCTATAATTTGGCCCTTTGCTATCAGCACGGGTTTGTAGTCGACAAAAATATGGATAAATCGGATCAATTAATTCTGCGATTTCTTGAATTGAAGTTTAGAAAACTGCCGTATGCTTGGGATACCGCTAGTAAATACCCCAGGATAGTAGTCGCACTGTTTATGGACGTGCAGAGCAAGAAACAAGTGGATGCTCTGCTTTTAGAGATAGATGTGAAAGATCGGGAAAAGTTCTGTAGATGTATAGATGATTGTGTAGCTGGGCAAGCGATGTATGTTGGATGCCCTGTACTCGAATATACTATTTTGCAGATGCGTGTACATGGTAATAGCAAATTTAGAACGTTTGTCAATTCCGGAAAATCTTTATTTGTAAATCCAGATTCTTTTTTATGTTCCCCCTATATCACTCAATTTATGGGCAAAGATATGGAAGAAGACGATTTTAGAGAGATACAAGAAATTTATTCAACCGAGCAGATTATTGAAATTTTAAAATTTTTGAAAATAAAATCTCCTTCAGATGGAAAATTATTTAAGACTGACGAGTTTTCCTCTGAAACAGTTCTTAAGAATATAAAGGCATTTGAAGATTTTCTTGGTAAAAAGGAGAAAAAGGAATGAGTAAATTAACATTTTCACGCCACAGCGAAACGCCGCAATTAAAATTCTTTGGTCTTGTTGGAGTACTTTGTATTTCTTTTTCTGTTGTAGCTTCTGAAACGCGAGAGGCAAAAGAACAGTTCAAAGCATCTCATGAGAGTCGTTCAAGTGATCTAGGCAGTATTAGAAAAGTTAGCAGAAAGAGAGCAGAGCCACGTATTGAAGATGAACAAGTGTTGACATCTCCCAACTTGCTTGCAACAAGTCATTCAAGTGAAGAGCCAAATGAAGAGCCAAAATTTTTGTCTTTAATGACAGCTGAAAAAGGGAATTTATTTAGGTTGATCCTATCAACTGCGGAAGTTGAATGTGATTATGTTCAACAGGCACGATGTTTATTGAAAAAACTTGTTGAATCAAGGTCCAGCGTGGAATTAACAGAAAGAGACTCTCTCGAATCTTTGCTTGAAGAATTGAAGCAGCCTGAGGATTGGTTTGCCGGATTAGATGTGTCAGAAGCTATTAATCGATCTAAGGAATTTGAAGATTTTAAGGAGTTTATAAAGAAGCTCAGCGGTTATGTAGACCAACTGTCACAACAACAGTTGAAAGAAAAGGGGATTTTGATTGAGATTTTAGAATTGGTTCTAAAGCAGTATGGCAAGTTTGAATCTGATTTGTTACTGGCGAAATCTGATGAGGTTCGAAAGGGACTACTTAGCCCTAAGGCATTACTAACTGGTGAAGGTTTTTTGGAGGAATCGGATCGATTTCCAGCATGGTGGAAAGAATCATTTAATACTTTAAGCAAAGAAAAATTAGTGATCTCTTATCGCCTTAGCCAATCTCAAGCTCGTAACCTTTGTTCTGTTGATAAATATGGTTTTACGAATAAAAAAAATAAAGCCGGTGCTAATGCGGTGAAGAGTATCACCTTAGACGGAAAAGAGGGGGTCCATTTTAAGCGGGCCACAACGCCTTTAGGCCTTTTGACTGGGACTGAAATGGCTGCTTATTGGCTAAGTAGGGCCCTTTTTGGTCATGGCGTCGCACCAACTGCGCTTCTTTCTCTTATGAATGTTCTTGAGACGAGTAGCGATCACCCAACACCAGGATTTCAAGCTGCTAAAAACAAAGACAAGTATTTGAAAGAGCATCCAGAGGAATTAGAACAGATGACTACTAAAAGAAAGAGTTACTTGTTGCAGGCATCAAAACACGTACCTGGGAAAATGCTCTATGATTTATTAAAAAGCAAAGATCCGATGCAATGGGATCCGCAACTATTTACGGGCCAGGTGATTCTAAGCCTATTGATCAATCATGCTGATGGTAAAGCCGACAATTTTATAGTTGGCAGGGGAGAGGTAACTTCTATTGATACAGGACTATCTTTTGAATCGGATGTTTTCTTTGATAAAAGAACTGAAAAGGCTTACATGCAAAGTAGGAACATTTTATTACTACTTTCTGAAATGCAAGAAAAAATGATTGATGCAAAAGTTATTACTATGCTAACACAGATTGATCCAAAGCTTGTTATTATGCAATGGCTTGAATTATTATATTATCAAGATGAACTTTATCGAGAGCTTCGTACTGTTATTAATCATAATCTGAAACAAGACTCCCCTATTTTACTCGATATGATTGACTCAGATATCAAATTAAGTCCCGAAATTGTTATTGATATTTATGAGAAGTTAAAAACGATAAAAGAATTATGTAAGAATGGTAGTTTAGAAGCTAATGACCATTGGGTACTCTTTTATCAAATTAGACCACTGGCAGCAGCATTTTACGACACAATTAGAAAAAACGATACATACCGCAAATCAGTCCTTACCCTTTTTAAGGAAAAAATATATCAGAAGCATCAAAAGGACTTTTCATATCTTGATGATATCATTGATTTGGGTGCTGAATTTTTGGATAGTAACTTAAGAGCGAAGTTAAAAGAAATGAAAATTAAGCGAACGTCTCCGGTTTCAGTTATAGAATTGGCACGTCTTGAGCTAAAAAAAACAGATTTAAAGGTGGTGATAGACTTAAAACATTATTTAGAATCTGCCGTAGGAGCTTTTGGACAATCCATTATAAGGTCGGGCAGGGGACTTTCAAAAGAATTACATGCTAGTTGGCGCAACCCAAAGGATTTACTAGTAAGAGCTCTTGGACATAATTGCACGCCACAGGTTATCGATTTTCTTTTCGAATGTGGCTTGGATCCTCTTGCATTTGATAAAAATAACAAAAATGCTCTTTACCATATTTGCTATGGCAAGTTCTCATATGCTGATCAAATACGATGGCTAAGGCTCATTAAAAAATGGTGTCACAAAAAGACAATCGAATTTGACAAGGTTATCAATGAAATTTGTGGGCGGGATGCCCAGAAAAACAAAAATACGTCACTCGCCTGCGCCGTCAAAGCAGATAATACTGCATTGGTTATGTTTTTAATAAATGAGGGCGCTTCTATGTGCGATCCGGAAGAGCTGCTTGCTTTTTTTGCTCGACACAGATTAGCTGAACAGCCTACTGCTTTTGAAGTTCTTCGAAAGTTATTTGAAAAGAATAGTGAATTGTTTTGGAGATTTTCACTAGAAAGTGTTATGCCTAAAACGGATGGCGAATCAGCGCTCATAAAAGATTCACAGAAGGTTAAGAGGACTTTTTCTCAAGATGCAAAAACAGAACTTTTTGTTAAGGAAAAAAAACTAAAGCCGTTCGATAAAACAAGAAAAGGTAGGGTAGTAAGTCGGTGCGTGGCAGATTTGAGATTTGGCATGGAACTTTATTTTAAAAAATTACCAGAACTGCCCGGACTTGAGGAAGCAACGGGAGGTTTAATGCGCAGGCTTTTTGGCCATGGGGCTCCACATACGGAGCTTATTCGTTTTCAAAATGTGCCTATTCAAATTTCACAAGGAATTAAGGGAAAGACCTTGGCTGAGCTTTTTGAAGAAGAAAACTATGAGGCATCGCTCAGAAAAATCAGTCCGTCGAGCGTTTCCGCTTTAATACTCGGGGCAATGTTAACGAATCCCGAAGATGGAAAACCGGGAAATTATGTTTTAGCTGAGGATCATCAATTATGGTGTGTTGATAATGATCACTCATTTGTAAAAGGTTTCATTAGAGAAAAGCCTTATAGTGGCGTAAAAAGTACAGTACCCGTAGTCCAAGTCAAAACCGTATTGTTTTGTTTGCCGCAAATGAATGAAGAAATAGACGATTCAATAAGAAAGAGAATTGTCTCAATAGCTGATCCAAAAAAATTTATTGAAGATTGGCTTGAGGCATTGAAGCTAAGGAAGCTAGCACATGAGCAGTTATTTACACCTGAAGAACGTTTTGATCTTAAAAAAAATAGAAATTCTTACATTGGTATACCCTTTAGATATGGTGTCATTTTTGCTCTCTATACCAAGCTTGTACGGATGCAAAAATTATTTGCTGCACCGTCTAAACTGACTCACATGGATGTATTAATGCGTCTTGAACCATTTTTGGCCAAGAGATACCAGAAAGGATTTAAAATTGAGCCAAAATCAACATTATTAAGATGGGTGCATGTAGATGCTCCTTTTTATAAGGAAAAGAAGCAAGGTGGCTATATGACTCTCAGTCAAACGGGTCATATACTCAGTTCGTTCGCATTGCGTCCCAAGAAATGGTTGGATGAATTTGAATCTGGCATTTTAGATCCAGCAACTGCATTAAAGAATTTTCAAGAAAATCATGATTCTTCGATAGAGAAATATAAACAGAAACTTTTAGATTGGGCCAAATCTGCTAGAGAATCCAACATCATCAAACTGTGCGAGCTTCTTCCCAGTGACTCAAAAAAATTAGCAGAACTTTTGACACTCCTAAGTGAAAGCTGTGATGATATTAGTGACTGGACGGGGTTATTTAAAGCTGTAAAAGAGGCAAATGTGTTGGAAGAGCTACTACTTCGAAATAACCATCACATAACCGCTTTATTGGTTGATTATTTAGATTTAACAGGTCTCATGAGGGTCGATGTACGTGGCTGCGAAAATTTTGGGTCCGAAGGAGCAGCTCTTTTGGCGGCAAAAGCACACTCCCTAGAGGAACTTAACTTGGGTAATAGTAACAGGTTGGAGAAATTGGGAAGCGCTAAGCAACCGCTTCTCTTTTTAAAAATGCGTACTTTAAATCTTAGTGGATGTTCAAATTTGAAAAAAATGTATATCTGTGCCCCTCTGCTGACTTATTTTGCTGTTAAAGGCACGCTTTTAACAGAGCTGCAACTCGACGGCATAGTAAGAACGCATAGGGCGTTACAGCAAATTGATTGCAATGAGCAGATGGAGTATGGGCTCAGAAAATGGGCTCCTCTGGTTACGTATGCAGAAATTTTTGACGAAGATAATGGCGTTTATAATAGCGAAAAGCTATTTATTATAGGCACCCTAGTTTTATGCGGCTGGGATAATAAGCTTATAAATAAGCTGAGGAACGATAGTGAACAAGGTAAGCAGCATCAAGATTTTTATGCAGCACTTTCAGCCGACAAAGGAAGAGTAGATCCTATTGCTAAAGCATTAAATCCCTATTCTAAGTTGCTCAACGAAGATACTCGTGGGTGGGCTCACTACCGTTCGGGTCTGTTATATAGTAGAGAGGATTCTGGGATACAAGGAGGCCTTGAACTATCGAATAAGTATTTTGAGCAGGCGTATAAAAAGGGATTTGATTATCTTCAATACCTGCTGGATCCCACCATAGGGGGTAGTGAAGATGATAGGTTAGGGTTAATTGAAGGTGCGACATATTTTTATGAAAAAGCTGCGAAGATGGGGCAGCCTTATGCAAAAATAATTCTTAATTTTTCTAGTAAAATACTTCCTAAAGCTGAACTGGAAGAAGTATTTTCACGGGATGAGAAAATGGTAATTCTAGCGAATATTGCTGTTAAAATGGATTCTGGGGCTGCACACTATAATTTTGCACGATGTTTAGAGTATGGGTATGGAGTTGAAAAGGATAGGGAAATGGCTGTAAAGCATTACTATAGAGCAGCTAAAAAAGAAATTCGAGAGGCGAGAGAAAAGATTGCATTTTGCTTTAAAAGGCTCAATAAATCTGCAATGGATAAACTGAAGAAGAGCGACTCTCATTTTATTGAATTATTGAAACTGGCAGCTCAATTGGGATACGGATACTCAGGGCATAATGTCGGAATTTGGAATCGAAAATGATCCAAAACAGTACGAATCGATAGTGACCTTTTGTACATAAATGTTACGAAGGCGGACATAAAAAAAATGTGATAGAATAAAAGTGCAGAATATTTTCAGGGCCTACTCTGAGATTATGTATCCTACATGAGGAGCAATGAGATGAATATATCCATGTATCAATTCTGTGTTAATATTGTTCCCTTTCTTTTTCTCAAATGGGTTGGTTGTGAAAAGAGTCTCTTGAATTTTATATGGCTGCTTACCTTGTCTTGTTTGTCACTCGGTCACTATAGTTGGGCCATGGAGATAGTTCGCAACGTTTCCGCTTCAGAAGAAGAAACTTTTGCAACCATTCTTTCCTCTCTTGAAGAGGAAGATGCTGCAATTTTCCGTTTATTCTTGATGCATGAAAAAGCGAGGGGTTATGCTCATACGGGTGCTCGTAAGGCTGCAACTACTTTAGATCTTGCACTGATAAAAAGACGCAGCAAACTTATTGAGGTGCTTATCGCGGCTGGCTTTGTTCAGTGTGACCCTCAAAATGCTTTGGATTATTACCAAAAGGTACTTATGTCTCCCTCTGTTTCAAAAAAAGATTTAGAGGTATTTAATAAACTCGTTGATAGTAATCGAGAAGTTGAATGGATTTTGTGTCTTGAAACTATGCTTCCGGAGTTGAAAGATTCAATGCCGGGAAAAGGCCTTACCGCAGAAAGTAGTGGGCAGTCAAAGCGTCTGATTCTGGCAGATATAGCAAGACAAATTTATTCGTTAACAAATGAATTTCAAACACTTACAATAGAAGGAACCAATCATCAACTTATGCGTGCCCGGCAAAAAGACCCGATTCTTCCCAGCAGAGAATACGGACTTTACTTTAAAGTAATGCCTGATCTTCCGGGTTTTGAGGAGGCTGCCGGGAGACTCATGCGTCGATTATTTGGATTTGGTGCGCCACATACGTTGCTTCTTAAGACGCCAACTCGTGAGATTCCTAGTCCTGTTATGCTCTCTTTGGAGGAGCGGGGTCAGACGCTCTTAGAGGCTTTTCAAAGGAAATCCGACGCATTAGAAAAAATTAATCTTAAAAACCTTTCAGGGGTTATGGTAGCTACCATGCTTATTAATCCGGAAGATGGAAAGCCTAACAACTATGTAGTTGTGAAAGACGCCAATGGTGAAAGCTACAGCATTGTTAGTGTAGATAATGACCATTCATTTATCGATTCAGTTTCATACACAAGCCAGTCATCTTTTTTGCGAGTTAAATCGATTTTATACTGTTTTGACCAAATGAAGGATCCTATTGACCTGATGATAGCGCAGCAGATTCTTGCAACTGATCCAGAGTTGTTTTTGCAAGACTGGTTAGTGGAATTAGAAACTATTAACAAGGACTATGTATCGATGTTTACCAAAGAAGAACATAGGAGCAATTTTAAGGCTGGTAGTTTTACATCAGGAATTCGATTTTCGGAGAAAACAGTACTTGCATTGTATGATAAATTTGCGCAGCTTCAAATGCTACTGAAAATGAAGCCTCAGAGCACTCACATCGATCTACTGTGTGCACTTGAACCAATGCTTGGTAAGCTTTATAAAAATGTTCTAGCATTAAAAGCAACACCACTAGAAAGGTTTTACTTAGTCGATGTTCCATTTTACACCACGGGGCAATCAGGCGCATTTACGACTCTTACCTCTATGAAAAATATCTTGGAGATAGCGACCCCTGCAAAAAACCCGCTTGAATTACTTGAAAGTGGTGAAAAACTTTCACCTGCTGAGGCTTTGAAAAAATTAAAAGAGCGATTAGATCGAGATAATACAGAATCTATAATTCCGTCCTATGAGAAGAATCCACTCTGTGGGCTCATTTCTACTAGTTCAATTGAATCTCGCTACTTAAGAAATTTACTAGATCCTCAATTGGCGGCGAAGCGCTCTAAAAGACTTCCATTACTTTTTCCACCGGAACCTAGTGAAGCTAGCATAGAGGTAGTAAATCCTGAGGTAACGTTTGAAATTGAAAGAAATCTCTTTAAGCTCTTAGTCAAAATACAGCAGTATAAAAGTGTAGAGGAGTTATCTCAGAATGCTTCCTTAAGAAACTTCTTAGCTTCGTTTGAAGCACTCAAGGAAGAACTTATTGCACAACCCGATTCACTGCATAATAAAAAAATAGTA
>PRDV01000073.1 GCA_003174035.1 Candidatus Babelota bacterium | reverse complement strand
TGAAAGCCAAGAAAAACAAAGTATATTACACAATGCTTGCTCTCAACCACGATGATCCTCTGGTGCGTAAAAAAGGATTCGATCCGGATGCGTCAATGACTTCCTGGACTGCAACCTCAAACTTCTGTTATACCCCTGAGCAGTTCGATCTTCTTTCAGGCCTGACTGAGTCTATTTTTATACAGTCAAAAGAGACTATCAAAAATGCGCTACACCTTGCTCTTGAAAGAAAAGGTAGTTAATAGTCCTTTTTATGGCGATCAAGCAGTAACCCGACAAACCCTCGTAAGTCCGGCTCCAAATAGTTGATAAACGTTCTACCATGATAATCCATCTTTGCTTGGTCTGCATCATGTTTGATAAGCATGGTTACAAAAGAAATGAACTCACGACCTTGAGATGCAGCGAGCATAAGCGCCGTCTGCCCCGTCAAAGGATTTTGAGCATTAATATCTGGATCATGGTCAAGCAGAAAGCTTACGAGCGATTCCTTTTTTGCCTTAATCGCTCTCATTAAAACAGTTTCACCATCTTTAGACAGGGCATTAATATCTGCACCCTTTTCCAAAAGCGCTCTCACCATAGTCTCATCTTTATCAAAAAAATGATGTAACGCCGTTTCCCCGTGTATACATTCGTGAACGTCAATAAATGGCAGTACATCCCTAAGGGGGATCAACTGTGGAGCCCCTGCTGTAATTTTTTTCACGCTTTTTATTTCTTCGCAAGAATCCTCATCCATAGCATCTTCTGCACCCTCTTTGACATTCTTTTTTTCCCTAGATTCTTTCTTATATTTTTTGCCCAAATCCGATAACAGCTCTTTCGGTTCAGATTTCATAAAATACACTGATTCTCCTAAACCAGCAGCTCTTTTGAGGATAATTATTAATTCTGCATCTTCAGTGCAATCGAAAACAGATGTACCATGTGTATTGAGAGCAAAAACGTCAGCACCATACTGTATGAGCACGTCTACGATGTCTCGCATACCTTTTTGAGTCGCGAGATGCAAAGCAGTATCTCCGGTATCGCGCATCTGTGCATCGACGGACGCACCTTGCTCCAATAATCTCTTTACGCTCATGAAGGAACCATAATTTACCATTTTTAAAAATTCCCTGTCTAAAGCTTCTTGACAGCAGTCCACAGAATCGGTTTTAAAAAGTACCCCTTTTTCCATTGAATAAAGAGAATTTGACAGTAGCCCAACGCCTATAAACATTATTTTTTTTATGTCTTGCATCGTTTCCTCGTTGTATATAATCTTCTCGATCTCCATTTTTCTCTTCACTATTTTATATGAATTTGGCAAAAAACACATGCTTTAACATTTTTAGAACCATTTTTCAGATAACCCCACTCGGCTTCTCCGACTGAAGCAGTGTGCCTATAAAAGCCTGCATCTCTGAATCTAAGTAATGAATGAATGTTTTGTCATCGCTATCTACAAGTGCAGTTTGTGCACCTCGTGAAATAAGCATGGTGAGCAGAGGAATATTGCCCGTTCGTGCAACAAGCATAAGAGCGGTTTTTCCATTTTGAGGATTTTGCGCATTTATATTGGCCCCATGCTCAAGCAGTAACCGTACAAGCGATTCATTTTTCATAGTAATCGCTCTCATGAGCACCGTATTTCCCTGGCTATCCACCGCATTAATATCTGCGCCCATGGTTAAAAGAGCTCTAACCACCTCTTCACCCCGCTCTAAAAAATGATGCAGTGCCGTCTGACCATCTATTGGGCTGTGAACATCGATATATCCCATAATACTTATCAAAGGAATTAATCCTGGAACCTCAACTGGCGACGTACTTGAAGTACCCGATCCAATTTTTTCGCGTTTACTCGGTTGATCTGGCTCATCATCCCTTTTTCTTTTTATGCCGCCAGATTTCTCTTTCTCCTCTTCACTTTTTTGGGAAGATTTCTCCGTAGTGAGCAATCTTGAGCTCCATTCCTTTTTAATACCCGTCATCGTGCATAGAAAGTTAAACATCTTCTCTTCACGGGCATAATCAAAAACGGTTTGTCCGCTTCCATTTTTAGCCTCAGGGTTAGCACCATATTGAAGAAGTTTTACCACAATATTTCGCAATCCTAGTCTCACCGCTATATGTAACATAGTATTTCTCGACCTTGGTTTTCGCGTGTTGGGATCTGCGCCTGCTTCAAGTAATTCTGCCACTAACTTACCGTTATGATTAGCCATCGCTTGAAGTAGTTGCTCATTTAAACGACTTTGTCTATCTCTTGCTGTATCAATTTCGCTTGTATCCCTTTGTACTGTTTCCATTGCGCATAGGGAGCTAGAAAAAAGTCCTAGCGCTAGAAATATCATTTTTTTCATAGTTTCCTCAACAATCTCTAATCACTTATTGTTTGTAAAACACACTGCCATTGTTTTTTGTCTCATTATTGAATTTCATCATTGCCTTATCAAAGCTAGGATCAGTCCTCGTACATCTCCTGACAGATAATCCGTGAACTTTTTTGAATCCTTATTTTTGAGATGAATGTCAGCGCCATACTGGAGCAATAAGGTCATCATTTCCATATTATTCCTCATTGCTGCCAAAATAAGCGGTGTATTGCGATTGCCATCTCGAGCATTAATATCAGCCCCCCGCTCCAAAAAACTGCGGATAAGAGCAACATCTTGATCTATAAAACGGTGTAAAACTGTTTGATTATTAAATCGCATTCGCACATCTATAAAGGCAAAATCCTGTGCTTGTAAATAAACAGTAGGACCTGAAGGTCGAATAATCTCCTGATCCACGGCAACACGAGGAGCTACTATCGGCATGGGCAGCCCTACCGATGATTGTTGCGAAGGTCTTGGCGCTGGATTTAGTTGAGGAGAACTCAATTGCGGACCCTGAGGAGCAGTTTCTATTGCAGCTTGGGGCATCGGCAGCAGTGAAGTTGCTGAAGGTAGCGGCGCTGGGCCAGAGGGTACAGAAGTTAGCGATCTTAGGTGAGAAGGCACTCCCCTTCTGCGCAGAGAAAGGGCCGTAATAGTTAGATCCCTATCTCTTGCACCATTGCTTTCAGCTAAACGCTTCTCAAGGTTTTCTTCAAGCAAACTGGCTATGTTAGGATGAACAGTATGAAAGGGTGTCTCACCTTTATTATTAAGCGCTGTCACATCGGCCCCATGGCTTAAAAGGAGAGCAATCAGTTTTTTGGTGTTGTAACTAGCAGCAATATGCAGACACGTATTACCTTGTCTTGTTTTCGCTGCAATATCAGCACCATCATCTAATAATTTCTCTACTATTTGCGTTCGCCCGTGACGCACGGCATCTAAAAATTGTTGGTTCAATTTTGTTTGCTTTGGTTGCGGCTCTCTCTTGCGAGGACTTGTTTCTAGTATAAAATCATCTCCACTGTCTTCATCCTCAGAAAATTCTTTTTTCCTCCTCTTTACTGCTCGTTCAAGCGAAAAGCTTCTTTTTCTTTTTTCCCCCACAGAACCTTCCTCGTAGGACTCAACATCAAGTACTTCTTCTGCAACAACAGCTTCTTGATCATCGTCTTGCAATTCATCACCTGCTTGCTTCATAGCCATAACGTGCTCTACTTGAACACCAGAAAAGTCTAACGATGTTTTAGTTGAATCACGTGTATGCTCTAATAGTGCAAAAAAACCTTCGTCTGCTTTCTCTTGCGCTACTTCATCTTCGGAATCTTCAGCCAAATCAATAATTATTCTTTCTCCCTGAGGGGTGATGTCAGCAAAAATATCGCGAATTTCCTGATTAAGCGCTACCTGAAAAGCAATGTGTCCAGCATGATTTGCTAATGTCCTATCAGCACCCTGTAATAAAAGATAGCGCACTACTTCACTATTCCCTGCACGAGCAGCGCAATGGAGTGGTGTATCCCCCCACTGATTACGTGCATCTATATGTGCTCCCTCTTCAAGACATTTTTTTATTGCTCGAAGTGATGTATGCTTTGCTGCAGCAACTAATAATTTGCTATCATTTTCACTGAGGAACAGCGACGTATCCATCGCACTAATCCCCGCAGTGACAGCCCATATCAGTAAGTACATGGTTAGTTTTCTATTCATCGTAACCTCGTCTGAAATCATCTATTGTTATTAGCCTATAATTGCTTCATTCAGCACAACTACCGCTTTTTCTGACTTAAAATTACACTCACCAAAGACCGCATCGAGGGCTCAAAATACTCCACAAAAGTTCTGCCTTCATTATCGATCATAGTCTTATCAGCACCTTGCTCAATGAGCAATGTCACAAAACTAATATAATCAAGGCCTAACGCTGCGGCATACATCAATGCAGTTTTGCCCGTGTAAGGGTTTCTCACATTTATATGAGCACCAAGATCAAGCAGTAACTCCACGAGCGATTTATTTTTTAGTATAATCGCTTTCATTAAAACAGTATTACCCTTATCATCTGGAGCATTAATATCTGCACCGCTTTCTAAAAGAGCATCTATGATTGCCTCATTACTCTCTAAAAAATGATGTAGCGCGGTTTGACCGTGAATCATGCTACGCACATCCATAAAGGGCAATACATCATGAAGCGAAACCAAGCTGCTTAAATCAGTCGAACCTCTCTCTTCTAAAGCACTCGATTCATGAGGTTGAGGAACGGGTAATAGAGCTGTTGCACCTGATTGCGCAGAACTAACTTTCTCTTTGCCGCCGGATGAGGATAAAGAAGTCGCAGATGATGGTAGCTGGGCTTGGATTGGCAGGCTCGGCTTTACTGAGCTAGCAGGTGAGAGCATGACGGTCCCTAAATACTCTACCATCTCTCTGTGCTTTTGTGCGCGTGCAATATCTATCGGCAAATACTCATTGTGTGCCTTTTGGGTAAGAAGCTCTGGAAATTTTTTCGCGAGATATTTAACCATTTCCAAATTTCTATTTTCCGCCGCATAGTAGAGAGCGGTTTTTCCCTTATTATTAGCAATGTGAGCCACATCCGGAAAGGTCTTTGCAATATAGCTAATTATCTCAAATCGTTCATTTTGCGCTGCTGCATAAAGAACAGAGCAGCCCTGATGATTAGTCATTTTCACCAATTCTGGACATAGTTGAGCTATATAACTAAAAATAGCAAGATCTCCGTTCAACGCTGCTTCATGCAGAACTGTCATCTTCGATGCGCTAACGATCTTTAATAACTGCGGCTGGTTTTCTGCTAACCATTGTACAACAGCAAGTTTTCCAAAACGCGCTGCAATATGGAGAACTGTTGAACCAGTATCATTAGTTTTGTGTATTAAAGCGGGAAACCTTTTTGCCAACTCTTGCACTATCTCAAGATGTCCTTTTTCAGCTGCTCTATGAAGAATGGTATTACGTTTATCATCACTAACATCCAACAACTCTGGGGAGCTCTCAAGTAGCGATATAATGGACGACAAATTGCCATCGTTTATCACATTAAAGAGAGTAGCTTTTTTTGATGATTGATCTTCATCTCTTCTACTCCTCTTAGATGGCCGTTCTCCAGATTCTTCCTTATCCTCTTTCGATTGTCCCTCAAAATCGCCAGGCAAACTGCTTTTCTTATGATCTTCTTCTTTAATTTCTAATCTTTTCATGGCGCTCAGTGAACTGGTCAACAGCACTAACGCTAATAAGAGCATTTTTTCCATAATGTTCCTCATATTCTATAATCAGTCAATCTAAGCATCTTATATTTTACTTTTCAGCTCATCTGCATAATTATCGCTCGCTACCTCGCACCAAGTAAGGCACTGATAAGTGCTTTTATATCTTCTCGCAAATAATCAGTAAACATTTTTCCCTCGTTATTACGAACATGAATGTTCGCATGACGGCTAATGAGCAGCGTCATTAAAGGTACGTTATTCCTCATCGCTGCCAAAATAAGCGGCGTATTGCCATGGCCATCTTGAGCATTACTATCAGCACCCTGATCTAAAAAGTAGCTGATAAGAGCAATATCTTGATCAATAAATAGATGCAAAATGGTTTGATTATTAAAGCGCCTTCGCACATCAATATAGCGCAAGTCCGCAGCCGTTACATGAGCAACTGACCTTCCGGCAGAAACAGAAATACTTCTCCCCTGAAGCCCTGGTACAGGAAGCGCAGCCAATGACGACGGCACTGAAGCCGGTTGTTGCTGTTGTGTTCTCAATTGTGGTGATGCTAGCATAGGCGCTGGCATAGGTCGCTGGACATGATCAGATGAAAGACCCATAAGGCAATCAGCTGCTTGCACTACATCTCGAATCTCTTCTTCTGATCCAAAGGACCGATGGCTCTGAATCAATCGGCTTAGAGGAATAAATGTTGCTCTTTCAGAAGGCCTAGCTGCTGGCCCAGAAGGAGCGGAGCTTTCTGTCCCTAATTGAGGTGCGTCATCTGGCACCGGCAATGCTGGCCGCTGAGTTCCGGAGGAAGCATCACGTGATCGACGAGGCTTTGCAAACCAACCATCCACCCCATTAGGCACATGTTGAAACGGAGTTTCTCCCTTCTTATTGCGCGCAAGCACATCAGCTCCATAGCGTAAAAGAAGAGCCATAAGTTCTTTCGTGACATCGTTGCTAACAGCTATATGAAGGACCGTATTACCATACCACTTCGATCTTGCATGAATAGATGCACCTTGCCGTAATAACATTTCCACCTTGGCAGGCTGCATTTTCCTTCTAACAGCATCCAAAAGTGCCTCATCCAATTCATTTTGCGTCATGACTTTGCTTTCATCTCCTTCTTTTGCTTCTTCCAAAAGTGATACTCTACGACGTTTTGCAGACCCTCCGGGGAATAAGGGTTCTCCCGCTCTTTTTTTTTCTGACTCAGGACGCGTTGCCGGCTTCGCACCCGTTATAATCACCTCATCATCCTTCATATGATGTTCATCAATGGCCATTGCATCGGATTCTGCCGGTGCTCCAGAGTGTTCCTTAGCTTCTTTTGTTCCATGGTGACTCTGCGATGTTGTTCCACCTGAAAATTCAGGCTGCCGCCCAAAATCTAATAACTCTTCTTCACTTTCCAAATCCTCATCAGGCAAAGGAACATCTCTCAAAATATGCCTTGTAAGCTCATTACTAGCTACCTCAAGAGCTGTCTGCCCGGCGCGATTTTTTATGGTCTTAGTTGCACCACAGTGCAAAAGATAGCGCACCACTTTATAATGCCCTGCCCGTGCAGCGCAATGAAGCGGTGTATCTCCGTCTTGATTACGCACATCAATATGTGCTCCTTTTTTCAGCCATTCTTCTATTTTTTCTGCAGAAGAATATACTGCTGCCGCGCATAAGAGTTCGTCATCAACGTCACTGAGAACAATTTTTTGGCTCTCCATGGCAGAAACACACGCATTGAAACTCAGCAATAAAAAAAGCATACTTACTGTTTTGTTCATATTCATAATAACTTCCTATTGGTAATCATATTTGTTAGGTCTGTCTCATTCTTTCTGACTACTACTGCTTTCTTTTCAGCATTGCGCTCACAAAAGCTTTCATCACTGGGTCAAAATAGTCTATGAAAGTTCTACCTTGCCCATCTCTAAGACTTTGATCTGCGCCATGATCCATAAGTAATTTTAGCAGATCAAGCGCATTACGTGATGCTGCGATCATAAGCGGCGTCTGGCCATCGTTATTAGTCTGATTGATAGCAGCGCCTCGGCTAAGTAGGAAGTGCACCAAAGCTCTATCGTTCATTTCCACAGCTTTGATCAGAACTGTATTGCCATGACTATCCACAGCATTAATCGGTGCACCTTTAGCTAATAAAGCTTCAATTATCGCTATTCCCTTCGCTAAAAAAGCATGCAACACTGTTTGCCCGTTGACCCTCCTATGCACATCAATGAATCCTATCGCATTCAATACAGGCACCTGAACAGCTGGAAGTCTCAAAACTGGCTCCGGAACGGGAAGTATCGTAACTGGTGCGCTCTCTACAGAAGGCATTGGAACCGGTAGCGGCTGGCTGCCTATTAATTCTGATGTAATAACAGGAGAAACTCTACCGCTTTCCAGCGTTGTTGAAGAATGACTATTTCCCCCTGTTACATCAGATTCTTTTTTTCTGCGTTTACGCTCACTGTTTGGCTTACTTGTTCTTTTTCTTTTCTTCTCTAATTCCTTAGCAGCTCTCTTGGGGCCAGGTGATGTTTTTTTAGCATGCTCTTCATTAGCATGTAGATCTTCGTCAAAATCAGGTTCATCAGATTCATCTTCAGCAATGAAATCTTCATCACCATCATCATACCCGCTTTCTTCTTCCTCAGATCTCAGTTTGCTCTTAAAGGTCAAACCTCTTTTTTTTCTTCGGCTTGGTGCAGGAGATTCAGGATTTGCCATTAAGACAACGTCCTCACTTGCATCTGAATACTCACTCACTACTTCAACTTCTTCGCAAATTGAAAGATCCATAGCATAAAGTATGCTGGGTAATGCAAGCATCGCACACAATTTTATTTTCATTTTTTTCCTTTACTCATAAAAAACTTTTG
>PRDV01000071.1 GCA_003174035.1 Candidatus Babelota bacterium | reverse complement strand
TTCATATGTTTCCCCTATTATTTAGAGTTACTTATTGTAAGTATAGCAATAATAATAATTTTCAGTAAAGAATATGAGGAAATTAAAGAAAAGGAGAGAAAAGAAAATCCGGGCAATCATATTGCCCGGATCAATGTATTTATCGTGAGAATATAGTGTAAAGATTTGTAAGAGTTGCTTTTATATGTCTTCTCCAGTCTAGTGGGAGTTCGCGGCGGTCTTTAATGCGGGTATTAAATAACTCTACTAAATTAGAAACAAGCGTAATATTACGCTGAATGGGCATGGTACCTATTTGGAAAGTCAAAGAGCGAGCATCATGGAGTCCCAAAAGAAGATTGATTAAATCAACACAAAGTGCCCATTTATTAGCTAAATTGCATTGATTGATAATTCTTTTAATTTGGATGTTGGTCGTTGCCCTTGCGGCGATACCCATAACATGTACATATTCTTGGTCAATTTCTTGCGCTATATGTCTGATTGTTTGTGCATCAGTGGTACCTTGACAGTAGGTAAAAAAAGCTTCCATCTTTTTATTTAATGCTAAAACTATTTCGCGATTAATGCGATCTGTAGATCTTGATACATTGTCAGCAGCGTGCGCGGCAGCCGCGATTTGTTCTTGTGCATCGATTGCTAATACAAGATAATTTAAATCATTCCCTTGATTCGTAATTTCTTCAGTTTCAGGTGCATCAATTTCCATTGCATCCATTGAGAAAAGAGGAAATGAAAAAAGAAGACTGAGCATAAGGAAGGAGTAGGTTGTCTTCATAGAGAATCCTTTTGGTTAGTTTGTGGTTGATTATTATATAAATTATACATCAAATAAAAAAACTAAGCAAATAAAGCACTTTTCATGAAACTGTTTTTATTTGAAACAAAAAATGAATGATCTAAGGAGCTTGGCGTTGTTTCAGTGCGCTCTAAATTTAGTTAATTTATTGTTTATATTATACTTTGGTTGCGCCATATTGTAAATACTAAAAGATGAGAAAGTAATGCCTTTAAAAAGAAATTTTGTCGTACATTACTTCTCGAAAGATTTTTTCCAAAGTATACTGGATAAAAAACCATAATTTTTTTTCATGTGAGTGTGCTTATGTCAACAGAATATGTCCTTATTGAACAATCATCTCCTTTAAAAGGAACAGTCTCATTAACGGGAGCTAAAAATGCCGTTTCTCCGATTATGGCGTCACTACTCCTGACGAGTGGTAAAAATAAGCTTACCAATGTACCATTTTCGGATGATGTGCGTTTAATGATCAAACTGTTAGAGTCTTTAGGTGCAGAAGTTAAGGCTGATGAATCGCTCCATACCTTAGAAATAGATACATCACACATTAAAAGTCAGAGCATTGGCCCTGATATTATGAAAAAGATGCGTGCATCAATTTTAGTAATGGGACCCCTTCTTGCTCGCTTTGGCTTTGTTGAAGTCGCGTTGCCTGGGGGCTGTGTATTAGGGGCGCGGCCCATTGATTATCACTTAAAAGCCTTTGCAAAAATGGGTGTAAAGATAGAAGCAAAGGGTGAATATTTAACAGCATCTGCGCAAAAAATGCATCCTACACATTGCGTACTTGAGTATCCCAGTGTTGGTGCAACTGAGAATATTATGATGGCAGCTGTTTTAACGCCAGGCACTACCCGTATTACCAATGCAGCATTCGAACCGGAAGTTCTTGATCTAATAGAGGTGCTCAAGAAAATGGGTGCGCACATCGCAACTTTTCCCCCGGCAACGATTGAGATTGAAGGAGTAACTACCTTACAGCCTGTCGAGCATCACATTATGTATGATCGTCTAGAAGCAGGTTCTTTACTACTTGCGGCAGCGATAACCGGTGGAGAGATACATCTTCCTGAAGCTCCGGCAGCGAGCATGGATGTTTTTCTTGCAAAGCTTGAAGAGATGGGTCATCAGCTGAGCTATGGAGATAAGGGAACTGGCGTAGCTCTCAAAGCTACAGATAGCCCAAAGGCGGTTTCATTTAGAACAATGCCTTATCCTGGGTTTCCCACAGATCTCCAGGCGCCTATGATGGCGGCGCTCTGCCTGGCATCGGGGAAAAGTTTCGTTGATGAGACCGTATTTGAAAATAGGCTTATGCATGTGCGAGAGTTACAGAAGATGGGCGCTCAAATTGAAATGCATGGGCATACTGCAACGATCATGGGTGTTGATAAGCTATTTGGCGCTGCGGTAATCGCACCAGATATACGGGCTTCATGTGCGCTTATTCTTGCGGGACTTGTGGCTGAAGGGCAAACTACGATGACCGGCACTCATCATTTAAAAAGAGGTTACGCCGGGCTGCTCGAAAAGTTACAAGCGCTCGGTGGTAAAGCACAATTACTCCATGAATAAGAATTCAGAATTTTGCTTTAACGCTCGATTGGTAGATTAATTTTGCTTTGAAAAGGGTTATATGAAGCGATATAATCGAAGTCTTTGCTATCGAAAAAAGTAACAGTAAGTACGCGAGGCTACGAAGGGATCCAGTTCTTTTCTAATGATAGCTTGGGAGTTAGAAGATGCTACATAGCGCAGCTAGTTAACAGTAGCCTGAGCACTCATTTTTTACTAATAGTCCCCAAAAAATCGACGCTATCGTTGCTAGCAACTTCTTGTGAATAAGTGCATTGACAATATGTTTTGGTGCCCTATGATGAAAGGAGTTTCATGCGAAGTATGAGGTTTCAGGGTTACCATCTCTGGAAATTTTTATTATACAATGTGTGAATTTTGTCAGCGTACGGTACAGATTTTTTCAGAAAGGGGCACTATGGCGAGGGAAAATATCGGCACTGCTCAGCAGTCGCCCAACGCAGGCAAAACTCATGCAAGCGAATTGAGCAGTCACCAAGAAACGGCGCTGGCGGGAATTATAGCGAGAGCTGTTGCGGGTTTTGATGCAGTTGATCCTGAGATTATTATGCAAGAATCAATGAAAAATACGTTTGAGGGGATAACTGATCATGAGATGCAGGATGCGCTCATCTTAGGAACAGTTGCCTGTATAGAGCGTGATCCCGCGTATGGGTATGTTGCTGCGCGGTTTTTGCTGGGAAAATTATATCATGAGGTACTTGAGGTATATTCAGAAGTTACTCCCGAAAAACAGTATGGGCATGCATTTATCTGTGGTATAGAGCGCGGGGTTGTTGAAGGGATCATCGATGAGCGATTGTTAACGTATGATCTTGCATATTTGGCAAACCACCTTGATCCATCGCGGGACAATCTCTTTGACTATATGGGATTGCGCACTTTGTATGAGCGCTACTTTTTAAAACATGCAAAGAAAAGATTTGAACTGCCACAAGCCTTTTGGATGCGTATTGCTATGGGGCTTGCTTTGAATGAGCCTGCTAAAAATGAGCGTGCTCTAGAATTTTACTATGTGCTTTCTGCCATGGATTATGTGCCGAGCACGCCGACGTTACTCCATGCTGGCCTTACGCGGCCTCAGCTCAGTTCCTGCTTTTTGACCACTATAAGTGATGATTTGCCTCATATTTTTAAATGCTTGGGAGATAATGCCCAGCTTTCAAAATGGTCTGGTGGGGTTGCTAATGATTGGACGCCTTTACGTGCTACAGGTTCTCCCATTAAAAGTATTAAGGCAGAGAGCCAAGGCGTGATTCCGTTTTTGAAAATTGCCAATGATGTGACTGCTGCTATTAGCAGATCGGGAAGTCGTCGTGGGGCAACATGCGCCTATCTAGAAACCTGGCATTTAGATATTGAAGATTTTATTGATTTGCGCAAAAATACCGGCGATGAGCGACGCAGAACGCATGATATGAATACGGCGAACTGGATTCCAGATCTTTTTATGAAGCGCGTTATGGAAGATAAAGTCTGGACGCTTTTTTCACCAGATGAGGTGCCTGATCTTCATGATCTTTACGGTAAAGCGTTCGAAGAACGATATGCATATTATGAATCACAAGCTCGTGCGGGGCAAATAGCGATGTATAAAGAAGTTCCTGCACAGCAACTGTGGAAGAAGATGCTTAGCCGTCTTTTTGAAACAGGGCATCCATGGATTACGTTCAAGGATTCATTTAACGTGCGATCACCGCAAGATCATGCGGGAGTGATTCATAGTACCAATCTCTGCACGGAGATAGGTTTGAATACTTCAAAAGATGAAACAGCGGTATGTAACTTAGGATCGATTAATTTAGCTAACCATGTGGTACATGGGGTGTTCGATGACGAGAAGTTGGCTCATACCGTGAGTGTTGCGATGCGTATGCTTGACAACGTGATCGATATTAATTTCTATCCAACAGGTGAAGCACATGCTGCTAACTTACGCCATCGCCCTGTTGGTCTTGGGATTATGGGCTTTCAGGATGCACTCTATCAATTAGATATAGCCTTTGATGATCAGGATGCGTTCAATTTTGCGGATGCTTCCATGGAAAAGGTTGCGTACCATGCAATTCTTTCCTCATCTAAGCTTGCTAAGGAACGGGGAAGTTATTCTTCCTATAGTGGTTCAAAATGGGATCGTGGTATTTTCCCTCAAGATACGCTCGATCTTCTTGAGCAAGAACGGGGAGTGAGTATTGATGTGCGCCGCGGAGGTTCGCTTGATTGGACTCCCGTACGAAAACATGTACGCGCCTACGGTATGCGTAATTCAAATACCATGGCCATTGCGCCGACTGCAACCATTTCAACTATTGCTGGTTGCTATCCTTGTATCGAGCCTATTTATAAAAATCTCTATGTTAAATCAAATATGAATGGTGAATTTACCATGGTGAACAAGTATTTGGTTGAAGACCTCAAAATGCTTGGCTTATGGAATGGTGATATGCTTGATCAGCTTAAATTTGCTGATGGGAGTGTGCAATCTATTCCAGGAGTTCCTCAAGAACTCCGTAATAAATATAAAGAAGGCTTTGAGCTTGATCCGCTCTGGCTTATCGGTATCTCTGCAGTGCGAGGAAAATGGATTGATCAGAGCCAGTCTCATAATGTGCTTATGAAGGGTGTTTCTGGAAAAATGCTTGATGATATTTATCGTACTGCGTGGAAGCTTGGCCTTAAAGCTACCTATTATTTACGTACTCTTGGTGCCAGTCAAATTGAAAAGGCTACGCTTGATGCGAAATTTGGGTTTACTCAGAAGCGTGATGCGCAATCAATGGCTGTGCAGGCCGCAATGCCATTAGCAGGGCAGCCATCGGCTGATAGGCCAGCGGCTGATAAGCCATCAGGACCAGCATATAGGCCGAGTTCTGAGACCCCGATTGCCTATGCAGAGGAATGTACTGAAACGTTAATGATTGCATGTAGTATTTCAACAGATCCAGAATGTGAAGTTTGTCAGTAGGAGACGCTATGGTTGTTCAAAAAGGTATTATTAATAATTCAGTTGTAGATCCCAATAAAATTCTGCCTATGAGGTATATGTGGGCTCGACAACATTATAAAGATGGTGTTGCCAATAATTGGACGCCTGAAGAGATTGCTATGCAGAAAGATGTAGAGCAATGGAAATCGTCGCACACATTAAGCCCTACTGAACGGCGCTTAATACTGTGGAATCTTGGATTCTTTGCGACTGCAGAATCGTTAACGGCTAATAATATTGTCCTTGCAGTGTATAAGAATGTCACCAACCCGGAATGTAGGCAATATCTTTTACGGCAGGCGTATGAGGAAGCCGTGCACACTGATACTTTCATTTATTGTTGTGATTCATTAGGACTCAATCCCGATGAAATGTATACCATGTATCAGACAGTGCCTTCCATAAAGGCGAAAGATGATTTTGTGGTGCAATTAACTACGTCGGTGCTGGATCCTAACTTTAAAACAGAGGGTCCTGAGAATATTCAGAAATTCCTCCATGACCTTATCGGGTTTTATGTGATCATGGAAGGGATATTCTTCTATGCTGGTTTTGCTATGATGCTTGCACTCAAAAGGCAGGGCAAAATGGTGGGTATTGGGGAGCAGTTTGAGTATATTATGCGGGACGAGAGCTTGCATCTTGCTTTTGGTTGCGACTTGATTAATACCATCAAAGCAGAAAACCCCATAGTATGGACACCGACATTTGCTCAACAGATTACTGGCCTTATTGCCCAAGCAGTTGAGCTTGAGAAGAATTACGCTAAAGATGCATGTCCCCAAGGCATTTTGGGCATAAATTCTGAACAGTTCTGCCAGTACGTTGAGTATATTACCGATCGTCGTCTCGAGCGCATTGGTCTTGCAAAGATGTTTGATACCGCTAATCCATTCGCTTGGATGAGCCAGTCAATTGATTTGAACAAAGAGAAAAACTTCTTTGAAACCAGAGTAACTGAATATCAAACCGCTGGCTCGCTTGAATGGTAAAATGTATGCGTCACATCATAAAAGTTTATGATGTGACGCAAATTCTTCCGTTGAACGAGTCTCAGTTCCAGGACATTGCCGACAAAATTCTTAGATTTATTGCGTCCTAAATCTCAACCAAACTTTACTCTATAGAATAACCCGAAGTTATCAAATTGTTCCGACACCGAAAAAATATGACGTTGACCGCATTTAATTTTTTAACTATGATCACTTCTAAGTGTTACATTTGCTTACTAATACTGCAATAGCGTTCATAGAAACTAATCGCAAAAAATTTCAGAGCTTCTCGTACAAAGATTCAGGAAGCGTAATATACAACAAAAGAGCGAAG
>PRDV01000035.1 GCA_003174035.1 Candidatus Babelota bacterium | reverse complement strand
ATTTTTGAGTGAACAATTTTTCACAGTTTTCCAAAATACAATCTTGTCCAACATCTAAAGCTCCCTTATGGTCAAAAATTTTGCATTCACCCTTAAGAGATTCATCAGTTTTTATAGACCCTTCATTAAGTATTTTATCGCTGGATAAAAAGAGATTTTTGCTACGCAACTTGCCCCAATTTTCAAAAGCAGGCGTAATAATCAATGTATTATTAGCACACGTAATTTCACCAGCATTAAAAAAAGATTTAGATGGCAATAATGCAGCAGCTCCGTTCACCGTTAACGAACTTGCACCCATAAAATTTAGTCTACTGCCTTTAAAAACAATGTCCTTGCATGACAAGTGACCATGGACATCACAAAATTCCGTATCTAAACTAAGAATGTGCTCGCTTGAAAATCTATCGCTAAATCCAACCGATTTGCATTCAAAATAACTAGATTGTGTTTCTATTGGCTTTTCTAATTTAAAATTCCCCAGCGTTTTGACTATAAGTTGTCCTATTTTTATTGGATTTTTCAGTAAAAAATTATAGAGATTTTGATGCTGACTTTCAAAAAGCAAATTTTGGTTTGCATGAACTAGCCTGGCAATGCATAGACCATCAAGTTCATAATTAACAACTGACATATCATCAATATCAAAATGTAATGGCAATTCACCTCCAATAGCCGTAGGCAAAACTGACGTTTTTTGCTTAAACTGTGGAAATGCTAATGGTACGTGAACAGTTTCTTCAATAGAATCTTCTTGATTTTGAGCTTGAACTAAAGTTTTTTCCATCCCAATTGAACTGCTCAAATATAAATTTGATAAGAGTAAAATATGGATAATCTTTTTTGAAAACATCATTGCAATACCTCAGCAGTTATTGTAATTGGAGAAAGACTTGTTTGTGCTTTTCTAGCAAGAGCTAATTGTGTTCTAAATTCTGTACTAAAATAATCGGTAGCATTTCCACCGGGCGAATAAACGCAAATATTGGTCAATGTTGGCATTGCTGCAAGCTGCTTTGCCGCATCTATGACTAACTGTTTAAGTTTTGTCTTTTGCCGATGGCCATCAATAACCAAGAGTGGAAAAAAGATATTGGTCCCAATAGACATTGCCACTTTTCCTCCAGGTTTTTCTCGCGACCACTCTGAACTTCCATGATTAGGTAAACCATCTATAGATAAGAGTGACAGTTGATGCAGCCAACTAATGCAGTTTAAAATAGATTTAACACCTACTTGGTTTGCATGATTGATTAAGCCTGTTATTCTAGCAACTTCCCACGATACTGAATCTTCATGTTGTACGCCTGAACCTAAATATCTCTGAGGCTTTAACCACAAACCTTGAATATATAGTTCTTTTAATTTGCTTAATTTTTGAAAACTTGTTGCAAAATCAAAATAGTATTGGCAAGCGATATTTGCTGAAGGTATATAGTCCTGATTAAGATCAGTTACAGGATGATTATTTTCAAAACGCAAAATCGAGAGCTCTTTTAATAAACCTAATGATGTAAAAAAATCCTTCCACTGTAGTCCATTTAGTAGTTTTAGATTTGAAAGATTTAAATCTGTTATCTTACTCCATCTTCCTAAATTATTCGCAAGGTCTTGATCACATACTTGAATAGATGCTGGAAAGTATAAAAAAGATCGTTGCCCTGCATTGCAGTATTTTATGATTTCTTGAGGCCCATCTAATTGCTTAGAAAACATTGCTCTTAGCATTGCTTTTCTATCAACAAATTCTATAGTTTCTTGAGAACCTATTCTTTGCCAGGTAGTATCTCGGTCTGTGCGTGTACGTTTATATAGGCCAGGAGCCCAATCACGATGTCCATTCACAATACTCTCTTTTCTATCAATCAAAAAATGGGGGTTAGTGACTTGAACGAAATATACAAATTCGGTTCTTTGGCCATTTAATACATCCTTATAAGTTGCCTTATAAGGCAGTGTGCTATAAAACTTGCCTTCAACGCAATAAATATAATCGTTAGTATCTTGAAGAATTTCAGCGCTATCTAATGTGTAAAGGGAACTTAATCCCTCATTCAAAACCCAAGTGATTGGCTGTTTAAGAGCTTCTTGACGGTCTTCGAGATCGGTGTAATGGTCAGGCAAAATTGTTAAAACTCCTTGATTTTGGTCGTAAAAATTGGTTGCATCCGGTATCCAGGCGTTCCTAACTTCTTGCGGATAAAAAAGATAATATTTCTTTACAGTGCAATCATAAAATTTATGCTCCCTAATGCACAATCCTTTTAAGGGCGAAGTAAGTTCTGTGTTCCCTAATCTAATTGGATTAAAATAATCTAGAGGTTGATTACTTATATCGTTAAAATCAAGAAATATATATGTCGCTCTCTTACTTTTATTGCAAACAAGTTGTATGCCTCGAATTGTAATGGGTTGTCTATTTTCATTTTCAATTTCTATTAAAATTGTAATTGGATTTTCCCCAGCTACATTTAAAAATCCTGTTAAGGTAATTTGCTGTATACAATATAACCTGTTATTGCGTGCGTCGGTTATAAGTTGGTTATAACTCTCAAATCTTGGAAGAACCGGAACCATTGTTGGCGTTTGGTTGAAATTAACTTCAACGGGTCTTCCATTTTGCATAACAGTCAGAATGATGGGCTTCGCTAAATCAAGATTATTAACCCAATCTACACTGAAAGAAATATTTTGATGTGTGAAAATGCCTTTGGCATCTGGATTAATGCAAGTACCTGCAATAGATACTTTCTTATGACGCCATCGGTTAATTCCTGGATTTGGGGTAGAAGTAATTGGTGTAATTCTTTTGTAGTAGGCTATAGTACTTCCCCTTAAATATTCTGGATGAGTTTGTCTTAATCTTTGATGAAATTCTTGCTCTTGAGCAAAATTATTTCTGACGACTTGTAGTTCCATGGCGCAAGTATTAATACTTTTCAACACGCAACATATAGCAACAAAATACAATATTTTCATAAAATCCCTTCTATTAGATTAATTAAACCTAGTTTGTTTAGCGCGTAATTAATTAAGCATAATCACGTACCTATTCTTAAAGCAAAAGCAAGTGAGCCCAAGAGTATCAATTTATATCTATTATCACTTAGATCAAAAACTTGACGTTCGACATTATCAGCAATACGGCCAAAGAGATACTTGTCGTTAGGACACATTTTGAAATTTCCAACATATTTAGCAGTGGGATTTAAATGGTATCTTTCTGAAATTTCTACCATTCTATGCTGCAGAAATGCTTTTTGCAATGGTTCACGAGGAAGATTGGCAAATTTTACAACAAATTCATCATCCACAGTTCTTGTAAGTGCAACTGCTGTTAACGCCAAATCCTTGAGCGCGGGAAATGTCTTTTGCTTACATATTTCCTGAGGGAGAATTCTGAGTTTATCTTCTGGAAGAGGTTTTTTATCTTGATGAAAGGTGCTGTGTATGCTTGATAATACCCCACTGCCACTATTCGTTAGCCATTGCGTATTTTCTTTTTCTTGAGTTATTTCTTCTTCCATAGAAAAAGTTAAAATGTGCACTGAAAGAACCAGAATGGGGATGAAATGCATGGAACATCCTATGTTATTTGTTAGGCAACTACCATTTCACAATCTAGTATAACAAATAAGTAGAAAAAAAGAAATAAAATTTTAAGATTGTGTCAAGGCAACATGAAAAGTTTCGGTTTTGAGCAAAGTGATTAGTTCCGCTTTTCATTTCTCCTCTGCCGCCGGCTGGGCGGGCTTCACGCTACTCTCCCTATGGTATCTGGGGAGCCAACCCAGATGACCAAGGGCGACTATTTTCGCATGTTTTTTGACCTCTTGGGGTTGTAAAGATTCTTTCTTCTACGGGCTTTTGAGTCCTTGCTATCAGCATCCATTGTTATTGCAGTAAGATTGGTTTCTGGCAAAGTGTAGATACCTGAATGTGTAAAAACCTTGAGCCTGAATTCAAATTCTCTAGAAGCTGGGATTTCAAGATATTGTAATTGCGAATGCTGCTGCGCATCAATCGTTGAGTTTCGTTTTATGAAAAATATCTTATCAACAGTCTTGAATTTGTATTGAATCCTTTCCACATACCCACATTTGTGGTAATATGAAAATTAGACAGCAAGTATTTACAACAAGAGGTTATTATGAGCGAAAGAACAAAAATGTCCCGCATTTCATTGGACGTAACCGATGAGCAGCATAGGCTTATAAAGGCGCGTGCGGCTCTTACGGGCAAAACTTTAAAGCAGCTTTTTTTAGAAGCTATCGAGATTCCAGAGCAGGAGCTATGGTTATATGATCCCAAGAATAAACAACTTGTTGAAGAGATTAAGGAAGTCCTTAAAGAGAAGGCAACAATTGATTTAGGTTCATTCAAAAAATACGCAGAAGAGGACTAATGAAACTATGGCCGAGACTGGCTGCTAAGCAGTTTCAAAACCTAGAGGCCGATCCTTCTAAAGCAAGAATATTGAAAGATGTACGCAATACTCTCGGAAAAATGGAGACGAATTTGCGGCATCCTTCTTTAAATACTCACTTACGATTTTTAATTCGATGTCACTTTGCCATCAGCATCGATTGTTATTGAAGTAAGATTGGTTTCTGGCAAAGTATAGATGCCTGAATGCGTAGCAACTTTCAGTCTGACTTCAAACTCTTTAGATGCTGGGATTTCAATGCGTTGTAATTGTGGATGTTGCTGAGCATCGATCGTTGAGTTTTGCTTTATAAAAAATGCTTTATCAACAGCAAAAAATGGAAGCACATCATAAATAAACCCTTGCTTTTCTCTTTCCGGTTCTTGCCAGTCCTTGTTGGAAACATTAGCTCGTAGGGGAAAGAAGAGCAGATAGGCTTCTTCCTTTGAGTTGTTTATAATTTTGCCAATACTTATAATTTTGGTTGCTGGTTTTTCAAGAGATGTTGGTTGCCGCCAGCCTGCCGGTTTTGGGGTAATAGTTAATTTGAGTTTTGAGGCCTCCGAGGTAAATTTTTCTAGCAAAGACCCAACTACTGGTAAGATGTCTGGTTCAATTTCTATGGTAAATGCATCTTCAGGCTTTGTAAAAAGAAATTGAATCAGATCCTTTCTAAGTTCGGCCTTTTCTGGAAAATCGAGTGAGGTTTCCTGGTTAGCATCTCGGATTACATTGATACCTTCGGGCATCAAAAATTTGTCTTCCCCATCAATCTTAATTTTAATTTGGTTTTTAGTTCGATTTATTAATTCGACCGTCTTTGTTATTGCTTTTTCTTTTTTTTCCATCGCTGATATGCACTGACCGATGGAGATAAACATAAACAATAGAGGTAATTGTATTTTGAACATTGAAATCCTTTAGCTTTTAGGGTTTATTTACTTATAATATAGCATATGCAAAAAATTGTATCAATGGTTTCTACATGAAAAGATTATCTGACGTTGCCTTTTATTTTTTGAAAACAACTAGGTCAGCTAATATCTTTAAAGATAAGTGCGATAAAACATTCTTGAGATCATACATGAAAAAATGTGAACCCCCAAGGGTATAAATTATATCTCCTTCAGTAGAAAACCAAAAATCTTTCGGTCTATATCCTCTATTAGGTATTTCCAATAGAGCGAATGTCTTTTGAGTTGCATGGTCATAGATATATAAGCATTGATGACAAGTGCTGATCCCATCCGTTGGCTGTATCGATATATGAACCATTATAACGTGTCCATTTGGATGTATGCTTATTCTGGAGGGCTGACGTGAATTACCAGCCATGGGTTGGGGCGGAATGAATACATTGGTTTTTTGTGTGAATGAATCGAGTGAATCTGCATCAATTGAAAGCAAGTCGCCATTTCTTCTAGAACGAGAAGAATCAGGAAGAGCTTTTGAGAATATGTCACCATTTGTTGAAATAGCACCGTTCCCACAATGCGTGAAAAATGCATCCTTGAGGCCCTTTTTGCGTAAAAACTCATCGAATAGTTTGTTCCAATAGGCAGAAATAACGTTTTCTGAGCTATTAATATAGGGAATAGTGGCCAATTCTTCAAAATGATCATTATGCGCAAGAAAATAATGTTTCCATTGATAGGCAATGATCTGATGTGGCATGCATATATACATTTCTGAGTTATATGCGGCTATTTCCTCGGGATCACAAGAAAAATCATGCTCTTTCATAGGTTGGTGCGAACCTTTGCGTATGGTTTTAATAATCTTAGCATCGCTATCGAATACGTAGTATTTGTCGAACATACCATAGGGATGGCGTGGGCAATCGCACATAGCAATTCGTTCAAGATCTGGCAGTGTGGTTACGATAAGGGTATTATTCGTATAGCTAATTGCATACTTGCTATCATGAGTTATTGCAACAGGAAGGGCTTCAATCGCTCCAATTAATTTGCGTTCGTTATCCTGAAGTTCAAATACCTTACATTCTGCGTCTTCAGCAATGCGGCTAAAAAGATACTTGCGGTTTGGACAGATTTCTGATTTTCCCACGTATTCAGTCACTGGTTCTAAAGGGAATCTTTCTAAGATTTCCACCATATGATGTTGAAGAAATGCTTTTTTTACTGATTCGTGGAGATCAGCAGGTAGCTTGGCTAATTTTCTGGCAAATTCAAGATCGGAGGTCTTTTTTGTTGCGATTGCTGTTAGAGCAAGTTCTTTGAGGGATGGAAATTTTTTTTGCTTACGTATGACTTGAGCAAGCGCTCTAAGTTTGGCTTCTGGGGTAGGGCCTTTATCTTCATCGAAAATGCTTCGAAATTTTGAGAGTATCGAACTACCGAGATTGGCGAACCAATTTGTATTCTCTTTTTCTTGTGTGACCTCTCGTTCCATTGAATGGACAAAGGTATTTATCAAAAGTAAAAGAAGGAGAGCGAAATGCATGGTAATCCTTACATAACATGATTGTTAAGTAACCACCATTTCTCCATCCAGTATACTAGAAAGAATAAAAAAAAATAGAAAATTATAAAACAAGGTGACCGGAACATGCTGAATGCAAACAATCTTGACTGAATGCTGTTCTCCTATATTTGGGGTTAAAAAAGATAGCTATCATCTCCACCATCTTGCGCTAGTTGAACATTTACGCACACTAGGCTATTCTAAAGGCTCTTGAATGCTTTTAACAATGTGTGCATATGCGTTTTGTTTTTCTGCCGTATTTTCTATTCGTATCAAACCTGCTTGATGCGCGCTTTTTTATTGAATTTCCTGCAAGAGATCGGCGTTATATTTCTTCATTGCCTATTCGTTCAGTTTCGCTTGCTGATGTACGTCCATGGTCGGTCAAACCGATAGTTCTCGGGGAGCTCGATACCTCGTGGGATACCCGACAGGAAATTGGGCTTCGTGAGGACTACGTTATTTTTTTTCCACGGCCGTATACCCCCGATAGATCTTGTAAAGACATTTTTTCTCGTCCTCAATTTCGCATGTCTGCTGCGGGAACAACACTTGGTGCTGCATGTATTGGTCCGCTTTCGCCTGTCGCGATGGCGGGGATTGTGGCGGTAGATTTTTTGGGACCTACTGAGGTAAGTTTATCAGGACTACGATGTCTTTTTGCCCTTGGCATACTTAAGTGGGACTGGGGCGCCTTATTGTTTGGCCAGTACTGGCATCCGCTTATTATTCCTGTATGTTCTCCGCAGACGGTGAGTTATAACTTGGGATCACCATTTGAGCCCAGATCTCGCGTGCCTCAATGTAAATTCGGTTTTAATATAGGAGAATTTCAATGCTATGTGACTGCAGCAAGCCAGAATTTTCCTATTGTGAGCTCAGGACCTATTGGGCTTAGTTCTACGTATAATCGAAATGCTCTCATTCCTAATATTGATGTTGAGCTGCGACGTACCTTTGGTGCTCATCATGCGGGTGTAGGTTTTGATTATTTGCGGTTAGTGCCGCGATTGAGGAGCAATAGATGTATAAAGGTAGATGAGGTGAATACGAGCTTTATAGCACAAGCATGGGCCGCATTTAATTTTCCTCAATTCTCAACGCGGATGAAATTGTTGTATGCACAAAATGGCTCAGCGCAAGCGCTTATTAGTGGCTATGGTGTGCATAACATTGATCGAGGTACCGATCAAAGGACGTATACAAACAGTGCCTGTTTGTCGGGTTGGATGGATTCGTCATACGTTTTGCCTTCATTAACGTCTGAACTAGGACTCTTTATAGGCGGTACAAAAAATCTTGGAGCGCAGCGCTCACTTGTGCTTGATAAGCGAACGCATCAGCCTATTGTCTATAATACCATACCAGTGATTAATCAAGTGAGCACCGTATTGAGGATATCTCCTCGGTATATTTTAATGCATGACCCTTTGCGGTTTGGCCTGGAAATTGAAGCAACCCGTGCGACATTTGGTAACCCAGACAGGCGTGCACGTATACATCATGCCAAACCGGTCAATAATGTGCGAGTTCTTGCTTCCCTCTTCTTTTTCTATTAATTCTGTAGTATCTTTGAGTTGGTCATCAAATTAGAAGGATGAGCAGTGCATGAAGATTAATATCTCGGGGCTTTTCAGTTTAGTTGCTTTATTTTTTGCCTCACAATCTATACGTACTCAAGATGAGTGCATTGATATGTGCGGTGGGCGCATTGATTTGCGGGAGGATTGCCATCTAGGTCGGCAATATGATCAGCCGTTATGCCCTCCGTGCCCTGAATCAAGCGGTATTCCGATAGTACGTAGTAGAAAAATAGAATGTGCTTTTGTAAAAATTCAGCCCTATGGGTTTGTGCGGTGGGAAGCATATTGGGATACACGCCAGGTAATAGGAAATCGTGAGAATCAACGGTTAGATTTTCCTGCGCGTCGCTTGCCCGACATTTTTGGTGCTGACATTAATGCTCATGGGCAATGGCAAATGACCGCTATAGAAACCCGTGCAGGGATACAATTAACTGGCCCTGACTGGGGTTGTATTAAAACTGATGGGCTTATTGAGGGAGATTTTCGAGGACCTTCTGAAGATACTATTTATGGATTTAGATTGCGACATGCTTTTGGTCGTGTATCTTGGGATACCGGATCATTTTTATTTGGCCAATGGTGGCATCCACTATGGATTGTTGAATGCTTTCCTAATACGGTGGGGTTTAACGTTGGTGATCCGATGGAACCCCAGGCTCGCGACCCTCAATTACGCTTAACACAGCGATGGGATTGGTTTGAACTAATCTTAGCGGCTTGTAGTCAACGGGACTTCTCCAGCTTTGGACCGGTTACTGCTATTTCACCTGCTCCGCCAAGCTCCATTTATATTAGAAATGCTGTAGTGCCAAACTTTCATCTGCAGATGAGAGGTTATTTTGACAATGCTCTTGTAGGGATTGCAGGAGATTACTTGCGCTTAACGCCACGTATTGTAACCAACAACAATGTAAAGACAGATGAGCATATTAATAGTTTTATTGTTGAAGCATTTGGAGCTGTTGTGCACGCACCGTGGTCGCTACGCGCCAAAGTCTTGTGGGCGCAAAATGGCAATGATCAGCTCCTTATAAGCGGTTTTGGGGTGCGGACCGTAGATCCTGTTACCGATAGGCGTACGTACAGTAATACTGCAGCAGTTGCTGCCTGGTTAGATTTTTCCTATATCTTTTGTTGCGATAACATGGAATTAGGCTTTTTTGTTGGCGGAACAAAGAATTTGGGTTCGAGCGATAGGCTCTTTATAGATCCGACTACAAAGTTGCCTATTATTTATGCTTTCGATGGTGTTGCTCAGAATCTCGATTACGTAGTACGATTTTCACCACGCTATATCTATAAGAGAGATCCGATTCGTTTTGCTGCTGAAATAGAATGGACACGGGCTTCCTGGGGAACCCCAGATAGATTTGGTCGTGTACGCAATGGCTGTCCGGTAGATAACGTGCGTACCATGCTTGCCCTGTATTATATGTTCTAAAAACTCTGATGGTCGCTGAGGATAGTCAATTTTTTGCCATCAAAAGCAATCCCGTATGCTAAGGCAGAACGTAAGCCGCGCGATTTAAGTTCTTGGGCATAATTTTTTTCGTGAATCTGTTTGATAGCTTTTTCAGCTGCTATAGGCAGGGTCTCATGTATGACATGGGATACCTTCTTAAACTCGATGATGATTCCTGGTTTTGTGGAATTCTTCGGAATAAGCATAATATCATAACGCCCGTAGCCACTTTC
>PRDV01000064.1 GCA_003174035.1 Candidatus Babelota bacterium | reverse complement strand
TTAGATGAGTGCAATGAATTTTGGTTAAGAAAGGGGAACTATATCTCTTCCTATGAAAAACTCAAAATTCTTTCGGTAGTAGGCGGAGTTCCTCGCTATCTGGAGGAGATAGATACTACCGCGCCCGCTGATGACATTATCAGAGATCTTTGCTTTGCAAAAACCGGTCTGTTAGTTCACGAGTTTAATGATATTTTCACTGACATATTTGCAAAACGTAGCTCTCATTATCAGAAAATTCTTGAGAAACTTAATGATGGTCCAAAAGAAGCCAAGGAATTGAGTGAGAGTCTTAACGTAACGTATACCGGAGCCTTCTTGGAGTACTTAGAAGATCTCGTGAAATCGGGTTTTATTAGTAGAGATTATACCTGGCATTTTAGCACAGGGAAAGTATCAAAGGCGAGCCATTTTCGGTTAAGCGACAACTATATACGCTTCTATCTCAAATACATAGAACCATCTCTCTGGAAAATCGACCATAATGATTTTGCTTTCAGGTCACTCAGCTCATTGCCTGGATGGAATTCAATTATGGGATACCAATTTGAGAATCTCGTATTAAAAAACAGGCGACTTATTCGAGAAAGACTGAATCTTACTCCAGATATGATTATTGCGGATAACCCGTACTTTCAGAGACCTACGAAAAAAAATGCTGGATGCCAAGTTGACTATCTCATTCAAACAAAATTTGGGGTACTCTATGTAGGTGAAATTAAGTTCTCGCTTCAGCCAATTACTACGCAAGTCATACAGGAAGTTCGCAGTAAGATCGAACAATTAGCGCGGCCAAAGGGATTTTCTGTGCTGCCAGTACTGATTCATGGGAACGAGGTACAAGGAGAAGTCGTGGATAGTGGTTTTTTTGCCAAAATTATTGATTTTTCAGAGTTTCTAAAGAATCATGCACGAACTACAGCCATCTATCAATGATGGCTGTAGTTGAAACTAGAGTTTTCTACTGTTTGGTTTTGATCTGCGGCATGAGAAGTCCTGCTACAAAACCTAAACCATAGCTAGCAACTGTTTTTAAATCAAAGTTTCGTTCGGGGGATACTTTGCTCAGGAGTAAGTTACTACCAACTGCATAGGGAAGATAGCTTGCACGTCTCCAAACCTGTGACGTGGAATTTTTACCAGTTTTCGCATCTAATTCACCACTCATGAGTAACCCGAGAATTAGCCCTGCTGTTGATTCTGAGCAGAAACGCGCGAAGGTAAAACCTTGTTTTTTTTGCGGGGATCTTAGTTGTTGGATGGGGGGATTTATATGATGATTGTGCCCAGGAACTTGAAAGCCTAGGTGTCTTTGCCGTTGTATCCTGTCTAATTCAAACTGTTGTTGCGCAAGCTCAGCTGCGGTAAGGACCGGTGGTTCTGGCTCATCAGGCGGCAGAACGACAATTTCTACGCCTAAGTCAGCAGGTTTACGGCAAACAGGACAAGTATCATGCCCGCGCATATTCTTTTGTATATCTCCTTTTACCCAGGTTTCTATGCAGTCCTTATGAAAAATATGGTCACAGTTTTTTAAGGGTGTTACCTTGCCTGCAATTTCCTCAAGGCATATAGCACACTCTTTTTTTTCTTGGGAAGCTTGACCAGGGTTTGAAGGTTTTGGCGCGGAGGATGGCCCATTTGTGTCCATCTGCGGGTGAAAATAGGCATATGCCGGGATTCCTGTTAGTAGCGTAAGAATCAGAGCACATACGAGGCCCTGCTTATTAATTAGTATATTCATGATATCCTCGTTGCTTTATTATCGGTTATTTCTTCGCGTTTTTAAGATTAGGGATAAGTATGCCAGCAAGCATACCCAAGGCTAAAGAGCCTACTGATGCTTTATCCCAACCTCTGGCTGGTTTGAATTTATGTAATAATGCGTTGCCACAAAGAAGAGCAGGAATATACAGTGTTCTTGTAAGAGCCCTGTTCGTTTGCTCTTTTTCATTCGTTTTTTTAAACTCTCCGCTGATAAGCATTCCCCAGAATAAGCCAACCATGGCTTCTCCAGTATAGGCGGTGAGGGACGAAAAAAATGATTTACCGGTTCGTGGTCTGAGCGGAATAATATCTACCTCAGCAGGTGCAGGCCTGTGCGGAATAATATCTATCTCAGCAGGTGCAGGAATGTGATAGGGGTTTCGTGGATCTTTTGCAAGTTCATAGTTGGCGGCTTGTACTTTTCGCATGTCATCTTCTGAAAGTGCAATGCCACCAAGGTTGAGTTGATCGTCTTGCCAGGAAAGTGCTTTTTTGTAACTCAAGGGATTTCTGCATACTGGACAGCCTACCTTGCGTCCACTAGGTTTATGACGCCGGATAGCCAGCTGATCTTCTTCTATCTTTATTCTACCCTGTTCGGCCTGTATATGAGGCAAGAGGCAATCAAGACAGATATCATGTGCTCCCGTTGCTACTGAGCAATCAAGGGGTACTCGGATAGGTGTCTGTCCATAATTTTCAAGACAAATAGGGCACCGTGCTTCTCTCTGTTCATCAGGACTGACCGCAGGCTGACCTTGCCTCTGCGCGGGCTGCTGGTTATGAAAATGAGGGAGGCTGCCAAAAACAGGAAGTACGAGTGAAACCATAAACACGAGGAATAATAATTGTTTCATGATGTTCTCTTAATAATGTTCATATAAAGATTTCTTTTATTCTAGTGTAACAATTTAAAAGCATGGGGCAAATGGTTAGCATTTCTTTTCTACCAGTGCAGCATATCGTTTTAAAAAGGAGCAGGCATACCGAACTGCCGTAGCAGATGTTCCTGCATGCTCGAGGAAAATAACTAACGTTTTTGGCTTTTCCTGTTTATACTGAAAGTGAGCGGCAAAATAACCATGGTGCATCTGTTCTTTGGAAAGTATATGCTTAGTAAGTGCTTGTACTTGCGCCGTGCCGCTTTTCCCTCTGATTTTAAAATGAGTAAGATGGTTAAGCGCAGATCCGGTACCCTGTTTAACTACGGATGTTAAACATTGTTGGAGAAATGCTATCGTATCGTTACGAAGCGCTAACGGTTCTCGTACGACGAGCTCGTCTGCTAAAATCCGTGGTCGCACGCGGTAACCGGTGCAGAGCGATGAAATTAAGCAAGTGATTTGCAAAGGCGTAACGAGCAATGAACTTTGACCGATTGCGGCGGAGAGGGTCTCACCCTGCCACCATCGTTCTTTTTTTATCCGCTTTTTCCATTGGCTTGTGGGAATGAGGCCGCTTTTTTCGGGAAAGATAATGCCAGTTTTAGCCCCTAGTCCGCATCGTTGAGCGTAATCTGCTAGGGTATCTATAGGTATTTTTTTACCGATTTCAAAAAAGGGGATATTGCAGGAATGTGCGAGTGCTTGCTCTGTTGATAAAATGCCATGTCCGTCTTTGTTGTTACAGTGATAAGCGCGGCCTTTAAAAGTGCTATGCCCTATGCAATGCCATCGCATGTCTTTGCTAATGAGTCCCGTTTCAAGCGCAGCTGCAAGCGTTATAAGTTTAAAAAGCGAAGCTGGTGGATAGCAAGCGCTAAAAGCGCGATTGAGAAATCCTTTCTTTTCCTGCAGTTTTTTCCAATCTCCTGAGTTCAAAGGCTTTAAGAAAATACTCGGATCAAAGGAGGGACGTGAAAGAACCACTTCAAGTCCGCCAGATTCATCCATTACAATACAACATCCTTCTGTGTCTGGGGGAAAGAGCTCTTCTGCGAGCGCTTGAAGTTCGCCATCAAGGGTTGTATGCAATGTTTTACCTGCGAGTGCTTGGCTTACGCGGTGTGCTTTGAGCTGTTGCCCGGTAGAATTAATGATGTTCACAATAATGCCTGCTTGGCCTTTCAGCGCGCTATTACAAAGACTTTCGAGCCCCATTTTTCCTTCAGGGCCTGCTGTGGCGGCACTGCTGCTATCAAGTCCTAAATAGCCAACAACATGGCATGCAAGATCTTTAAAAGGATAATTTCGGCTATATGCTTTTTCGATAACGATATTTTTTTCATGGGGATAATGCTCGACAATGCGCCTTAAGTGCTCAAAAGGAATATCTTTTGCAAGAATGAGACGCGCGGACCTTCGTTCTGTGTGCTTTATTTTATCATCCATTGAACTGAGTCCCAGAAGATTCGTAATATCTTTTATAAGAGTCTGTTGCTGTTTTGAAAGCTTCTTATTACCGGTACCTTGCCATACTAAAGAGTAGAGGGGCCGATTTGTTGCGAGTACCCTGCCATGGCGATCTACTATATTGCCGCGTGGTGATGCTATTTTCTCAGAGCGTAAAAAGTTCCTTTGACCCAACTGAAAATAACGGTTCATTTGCGTAATTTGAAGATGGAAAAGATACCCGACAATACCTAAAAATGCGCAAAAGGTAATCATGATAAGAGCACGGAGCCGGAAGCTGATGATGCGAAATGTGTTCATGCTTTATTATCCGGCGTTTGCAGGGTTCCTTCAGCGTAGGTTACTTAAGATTATATTCCTGGCAGCGTCGATTAACTGAGGATCTATTTACGCCTAAAAGTGTAGCAATTTTATTTTGATTTTTGAACTTATTCCATAAAATAGTCATAGCGTGAGGATCTTTGAGTGCCTTTTTACCAAGCTTCACCGCTTGTGCAATATCAGGATCAGAGACATTGTAGGCGGCATTAAATTCTGTGCTTTCTTGAATGTTATGCTTAGTTGATTTTTGCACGAGAAGCTGTTGTACCTTTTCTCTAAATTCGCGCAAACTGAGTGGCCGCTCATTATAAAGCTTTGTTTTATCTTTGTCAGAGAGCGCCATAAGATTTTTATACGTTTCCGTGGAAACAATTTGTTCAGCATATCCTTGAGCAAGCATATCGATCTCTTTTTGCGAAAGCTCATGGAGGGCAGGCATAATGAGCGCGGCTTTTTGCAACTCATTATAGAGGGTTTTAGAGAAGGTGTTTTCGTTGACTAACGCCAGTAAATCTTTTGAAGTAGAGCAAATGATACGCACGTTGCTAAACACTTTATGATCGCTTTTGAATTTATGAAAAAACCCAAAAGTTACAAATTGTGCGAGGTATTCTTGTGTTTCGAGACTGAGGTATTCGATATTTTGGATAAACAGGGTACCTGAGTTATCCAGTTTTTCTAGAAGCGATTGAGATGAATCATGTTTAATAAGAGGATTAAGGCCGAAAAGTCTTATAGCCACTTCATCATTTTTTTCAGGAGTAGTTAATTTAACAGTGTGTAGGGTTTGCCGCAAGCTGATGGCATGCAGAATATCTACTGTTGGGATGAGATCATCCTCGGGCATGTCAAGGAGCGTTGCTTTTTTGCTTAATGCAAGCGCAAGTAAATCAATTTTAAAGTTAAGCAGCTTTTCTCCAGATCCAGGAATAAGCTGATTAATAATTTGTCCGGATTGAGTAGTTTCAAGATAGAGAACATAATCCCAGGTAGAGGGGTCCTTGAGTTGATCAAATTGCATCTTAATAATATCAGATACTTCCGGATAATAAATAAGAAGAATCGTAGCATATTCCTCAAGACTTGGAACTCCTGCGATAATGACTTTATTTCCGCTATGATCGCGAGCAAATGTTGTTTGAGATGTTTTATATTCCTGTACTCGACGAGCTACGGACTTAAAAGCTTGAGTAAGGGTATGGCCTTCATTAGCATTCATGTCCATACCTATGAGTTCTTGAGCAGCTTCGTTAGCTACCGTAAACCGTCGATGTTTATAAAACAGGATGCCAATTTTGCGTTCTTTATTGGAACGCATAAAGGAACGGATGCTTTCCTTGTATTGATTGATTTCCTGATGCTTGTGGTACAGTTCTTCAGTAAGCTGTTTATGACGTTGGTGCAGCGCTTCGACATTACTGTATTTTAGGATATTGATAATGTTACTTAAATAAGTCGTAAACACGAGCATCTCATCACGATCTTTATTGGTAAAAAGTTTATGAGGAAGCGCATTTCGTTCCACAATAATATACGCGATCATCGAACTTCGCTCATAAATAGGCAAGAAAACATCGGCATTAATCATGTCAAGAAACTCGAGGATTTCCTTGCTCTGCTGATCTTCTTCATAAAATTGTGTGAAATGGATTTCATCACGAATAAAAATTTGAGATGAGCTTAAAGCTTGCAAAATCGCTTTATGCTCATGTTTGCTCAGAAATTGTTCTACTTTCGTACTGATATTTGCCATATCATATGATCCAGCATCATCTTTTTCGGGCTCTCCTTTCCGTATGTATAGGCGAGTTCGGCCTAGTGGAATCCCAAATGCAGTCTGAAAAAAAGTTTGCGTAAGATGTGCGATTTCTTTAAGTGCTGTTGCATAACTCAATTGTTCGAGGATATCTCTAAATTGAGAAAGGAAATTGAACTTTTCTCTGGATTCAACATCCTTACGAAGATTGAGGAATCTTAAGCCCATGATCCGTCTCATTACAAAGAACATTATTGCAGTACTGAATAAAGTACTTATCGTTTGAAATGAATCAGCATAGTGGAGTACTCCGGGAAGAAGATTTAAAGAGCTATTCATCATTTCAAGAAGAAGATAGGGAACAAGAAAGCTTACAAAATACCTCAGTTGATGTGAGAGAATTCGCGGTTTATCTACAGTTCCAGATGGCCTAAACATTCGGTAAAAAATTGGAATGAAAAGAAAGGGAAGATAGAGGCTGGTATAATTAGCTAGTCCCAATTCGAATCCGAGTGTCTCTGGACTGGACGAAGGTACGTGGTATTTAAAAATTGCAAGATAAAGAAACCCTGCAGATAAGAAGAAATTGATTGCTGCATGCATAACATGGAATATATTTACCTTTATTTTTTTGGCTATAAAATATTCTAGGAAAAGTCCAATAACTTGGTACTGTGTAATATATACTGCCCAAGAAAGGCGCATAAGGAATGTTCTGAGTGGTAGATTTCCTGTATATTGCCAAATTCCGCGAATCAAAATTCCCGACAAATGATTAACATCATTGAATATTGAACACGTTAAATAAATAACAAGAAACGTATTGAGTATGCGGTGCATTGCAACCTGATTGTTAAATCGAATAACGCCCATCAATAGCGATATTTTGAAGCCACACGAGAGAAACATCACTGCAAACAATAGTTGCTTACTGTTAAGAAAATCAAACCCGAATGTTAGTAAGGCAGTCATACATTTCCATTCCTTTTTTTGTTGACATTTATCAAAAACGTTATAGAATCAATTTCGTTAGAGCTTAATCGGTTGACTAATGACTGTCAACTAAAGCTTAAAAGTTGTAGTGGTGTGTTGTTTCATAGGTGTTTTTTAAGAAGGAGTAGCAATGGCTAAGTTGTTTAGCATGTTGGCTGTTATCGCGATGCTTGTTTGTTCAGTGAATGATGTACAGGCGAATGCAAAAGCGAAAAAAGATGTACATGGAGCGCCTCACGGTTTGCCTCCTTACTAAAGAGCTTGAATTAGAATTAAGACTAAGCCCGCATGTAAATGCGGGCTTTCCTTTTTTACATGAGCTATTGAGCGTCCTCAATTAAGATTATATTCCTGGCAGCGTCGATTAACCGATGATCTATTAACCCCCAACAGCTGTGCTATCTTATTCTGGTTTTTGAACTTATGCCATAAAAGTCCCATTGCATGAGGATCCCGTAAGGCCTTTTTGCCAAGACGTATAGCCTGAGCAAGAGCTGGATCGGTAACGTGGTAGGCGTGATCAAACTCGGTAACTTCAGAGATCTCTTGCTTTGTTGATTTTTCTTTTATGAGGGCAAGGACTCTTTCTTTATATTCATACATACTTACTGGCCTTTCCTTGAGAAGCTTTGCTTCATCTTTTTTAGAAAGCGTTAACAAGTTCTTGAATGCTGACTCTTTAACAAGCTGATCGCTAATCCCTTGGGTAAGCGCACGCATATCCTCATCAGTTAGATCATTGAGTGAAGGCATTTCGAGTGTGGCTTCTTGCAATAGAGCATAGAGGGCTTTTGAAAAGCGTCCGGCATCTGCATAGGTACGAAGATTTTGTTGGCTGGAAAATATGAGTCGAACATTGCTGGTGTTTTGTTGGTCACTTTTAAGGGGTCGGTAATAGCCACATGATAGATAGGAGGCTAATCGTTCTTGGCAGTCTAAGCTTAGATATTCCACATTTTCGATAAAAATGGTGCCGTGTTCACTGAGTTTCTCAAAAAGTGAGGTAGACTGGTTTTTAGTGAGCAGCGAACTCAGGCCGAAAAGCGTAAGTGCTACGCTATCATCTTTTTCAAAAGTGGTCATTTTGATAACATGCAATGTTTCTCTCAGGCTTATT
>PRDV01000051.1 GCA_003174035.1 Candidatus Babelota bacterium | reverse complement strand
TTATATTTTTTGTTATTTTTAAATAAATGTTTAATGTAACGGAGAAATTATGATCAGAAACTATGGACTCGTCTTTTTGATGGCACTCTTATCTCACTCAATTATACACACTTCTCAACTTTTCTACACAGACGTATTGCAAGGAAATTGGCACAAAGTTGTGGCCTCACGAAAAGTTAATTCAAATGTACTTAGCGATGAAAATAGGTTGAAGCTTGATGCTCAAACTAATTTGCGGAAATCGATGGGCATAATGAATATGATTAGAAGCTGCTCATACGCTGATTTATTTGATGGTTCTTGGGATAAAGGGTTTGCTATCTCAAAATTCATACATGTTTCACCGGAATTTTGGTCGATTAGTAACTTTCTTAAATTGCGGTTGTCTCCTATAGAACTTATTCCTTGTTCATGCGTGTTTTTAGAAGACGGTCGTCCTAGTGAAAAATATAAGGTACTTGTGCACTATGAAAATGGCATGGTAAGGCTTTGTGCCAATGAAGCAACTAGATTTCAAATGATTAAATCGTTCGGTGGTTTTTTGAAGTCAACTGGGTATCCCGGACTGATAGCAATTGCTATTGGGGGTAAAGAAAATTGTTGTAAAAAATCTGGCGATACTTTACTCATACTACTTCAGGAAGATATCTTTGAACGTTTTTCGGAGCCTGAGATTTTAGGGGTCATAGCCCATGAGCTGGGTCATGGATATTATGATGACGGGGCTTCTCATATGTATCATCAGTCGATGAAACTGATGGGTGGAATGGCTCTATTGGACGTATCCGCTCGATTTTTCACTTCCAAACCAGTAGTTCATGGGGCCTGCAGAAATTTACTCGGTATCGCTGTGCTTTGTACACTATATTATGGAATGCTCTCCCGCGTTGCCGAAAAAAGGGCAGATATCTTTGCGGCAGAAATGGGGATGTCAGACGGGTTGATTACTTTATTGAAAAAATATAAAGCGGAGCAAGGATTTCTAGTTAATTGGAGTTTCCAATTGTTGTGGTGGATATGGTCCCATCCTGTTGACGATGTGCGCATAGATTATTTAGAAGCTTGGAAGAAAACAAAGGACTTGCAAAAAAGGTCTAAAGGAAGTGGTAGCGTGCTAGAATTATAAGTGTGCATTGTAGCACATGTCTGGGAAAGCTCATTAAGCAACCTAATAGAGCAGAAATCAATCTTTCATGTGCACCATTTGTTTAACATCCCTTCTTTTGTTAACATTAATTATATATGCAAATAAAATAATGTATGCGTGAGAAAAGGAACTCGAAATGTTAACAAAATCTTTATTTTTCATTAGTTTGATTGGTACTTTACAGGCATCGCAAGCGCCTTATCCTATTAAGGTAGAGCAAGGGGCGCCGGTACCGTCTGCGCAGCCTGCTCCCGTTACCGTGGATATGAAAACATTACACCGGCTTGCGGATGCTAATCGATTTGCGTTGATACGATCTTGCATTGAATCACATGAAGATTTTTTTAATGCACATCCTCAATGGATTAATGAGCAAGACGATCAAGGTGATACAATTTTACATCGTGCTTTTGCAGCAGGACATCTTGGATGCTTTACCTATTTGCTGGCAAGGGGAGCAGATTACACTAAAAAAAATAGCGGCGGCCAGTCTGTACAAGATGCGGTGAAAGGAAGCCCATTTGAAGCTGTTCTACAAAAGAAAATCAATGGTATGAGTTTAGAAATTAAACCAAATCCTGTCTCGGCTTCTACTCGATTTCCATTGAGAGTATCAACTGTATCAACTGTGGCAAGTGCAGCAGCTGCGCAGGCAGAGGCAGAACGTGCAAGGATTGCAGCAGGAATTCAGAAATCAATAAAAGATTCGCAAGACTTTATAGCGCAAATGCATAGAGATCGAGAAGATGCTAGAGCGCAAACAAATAGAATCCTAGGATTACCTCCTACTACAGGAATTGTATCTCAGCCATCACAAGCAGCAACACAAAAGAAACAAAGCTTTTTCACGCCAGTAGTAACAGGCGTGTGTCTTGGACTAGCGACTGTTGCTGTTGGTGCGGTTATTTGGCAGATTGCTGGAGCTTATTCGCAACGTAAGAAAGAGAACCCGAGTTAATCACGTAACAAAGTATTTTCAAAGCGCTCTCTTTTCAGGGGCGCTTTTTTTGTTATAGTATAAGTAACCCCTACAATTTGAGGAGGAGTGGTTATGAGCATAATGAGAGTGGTAATTTTTGGAGCATGTATTTATTCCTCATCGCTTTTCGCGATGGAAAAAGAGAAAATTGAAGCACAGGATGCTCCTCGTGCTAGTGTATCTGGTGCTTCCCAAGAAGGAACAACCAAAGATAAATCTATCTTGGATTATCTGACTATTCCAGCGCTAGGCAAGACCGCTTCGCTGGCAATATGGGGATCTGGTGCAGCCGCAGCTCTTGGGGGTATACTAGCTTTAGGTGTCAGAATAATACGACAAAAAAAGTTTGCTTATGACATGAGAAGTATACCTGCCGATACAGTATGGCAACGCAATTTGTTGGAATTTTTTGCTCAAGCCTCATCCCATATACCGTCTTTTCGTGACATGTGGCCTGATCACGGTCCAAGCCTTCAAAATAATCCACATTACTTGCTTGCACATGATGCAATCACTGATGCATTTACTCAGGAAGAGAAAAACGCTTTTTTAACACTTTTGCAGGAATATACCACCACCTATTTTCATCAAAAACTTGCTGAAATTCTCGAGTCTTCAGATCCTGCATCTGATATAACGCCAGAGGAATATCTTAGTAAGATAATGCCTGAAAAAAATCGTCTTGGTTTAGGATGGCAGGATATAGAAAATCTTTATGCCGAAATTGATAGCCTCAGAGAGATGCAAGCTGCCTATTGCGAAAACTATGGATTAACAAATCCCTTTAAGAAAATTGATCCCACAGATTGGGTTGGAAGAATGGAACACCTGCTTAAGGAATTTCATCAAAAGTTCCCTGATGAGGTTCTACACTTTGATGCTCAAAATATTTTTTTGCTTTTTGCTCGCGAATCTTTTATTGCCAAGCTTGAAGAGGCACAGAAAAGAGAATGTGCTGCTATCTATGACGTTTGGATTAATGAGTTTACGCAAAAGCGACTTGTTTCAATCACGTCGGATAAAGCGAATTTGATTGAGCTTGCACAAACTTTGTTGGCGCAGGATTATGGGGAATGGTCTAAACACCCAAAATGGGGATTATTCGAAGCTGATCAGCAATCGGAACTGAAGATTCTCCAGCAGACTATCAATCATCATAAAAATGATAAGGATAGGCTATTTCCTGTTTTAACGAGTAGTGCGATTGAACAGTGAGCATATCCTAAAAATTCTCCCCTAATAATCCCCCTTTTTATTGAGGAGGATTGGGTGGTATACTAGATAGAGCTTTTATCTAATTAAAACACCACGTGGGGGAATAAACATGTTGCCTAAACGTAAGATTATTTTTTTAACGATGTCATTGCTGCCTCACCTTCAGGCAGCACAATTTCCTGTTGGAGCATTGCAGACAGGATCACCTAAAAAATCCACAGAGGTAAATCCGCTCGTTGAACTAACCCACACCACGCTACTTTCATTAGCAAAAAAAGAAGGATTTCAAGCAGTAATAAGGTGTGTTCAAGAACACGAAGAGGTATTTAAACAGAACCAGCAGTGGCTCAATACGCAAGGCGAGCATGGTAATACCGTGCTGCATCTAGCAGTTACCGAAGGTCACGCGCGTTGTCTTGAATTTTTAATCTCTCAAGGTGCGTCATATACTATGCCAAATGATGCCGGTAAAACTGTTGAACAACTTATTGTGGGTAAGCAAAAATTGGAAGAGGCCGTGAAGAAAGGTGTTCAGGCCGGAAAAGAGTACCTTGCTCACATAGAAGATGATGGCGCGGGGGTAGGAGTATCTCTTGGCTCGTCAAAACCACCACATCCTTCAAAAGTACCTGAGCCTTTCACAGCGCAACAGTCTTCTGCATTGAAGAAGAGTTGGAGTGTCGATGAAATCGAGCAATTTAACGAGACAGAAGAAGATAGTAATGATGAAGATCAATTTTTCTCGCCTCCTCTTGCCCCGAAGCGTTTGAAACTATCCACTCCTTGGGAGATTTTTCAGCAACAGCATCCGCAAAGTGCTGCTTTTGCAGCTGCTTTAAAATCGTATCAACAAGGCGATCCCACCATTATTCTTACAACGTTTGAAGAAGGTCTTGATTTGACTATAGAGTATTGGAAAATTCTTGACGATCCGCTAGATTACTTTACCGATGGGCCATTGGCAGGAATTCCTGCTCCAGAACCAGGCAGATTGTTAGAGGCTTTTTTATATGCACATCAGCAGGTAAAAAATGAGTTTCCGCAGGCTGCGCGAGCAGTTGAAGTAGCCTTTGACCAACATTTAGAAGTTTGGGGTGATGGAAAAGGTGGCATGATTGGAGCTAAGATTGGTAACTTGTTACGTTCGGTTAATGGTCCGATGCCACCGGCAATGCAACTGGCAATGTCACTGGCAACGCCATCGGTAACATGGCCATCTTCTGATTCTCATCCGCTCTCACCACAACAGAATCCTCGGGTAAGGCGTCCTACACCTTCAATCTTATCACGGTTGCCATTGGCACCATCTGTGCCACCTGCGCAGCCAGCACCGGTCGCTCCTGCAGTTCCCGATACAACTGCAACAGCGAAGAACAAAAGCTTTTTTACCCCCAAAACGATAGCGTTGGGGATTGCTGGTTGTGCGTTGCTTATCATCGCTAAGTCTTACTATGATTATCGACAGGACCATACCAGAAATTAGACGCAAAAAAAAGGGGCTTTTAAAGCCCCTTTCACAACATTCATTAGATTATTATTTTTCTGCTCTTCGCTTCATAGCTGCTAGAACGTTTTGCAATCCTACTTTGAGGATATAATTTTGTAGTTCTTGTGAGAAAAAAGATTGATATTGCAGAAACAGTTTTGAAACAACCGTTGCTCGATTGATCTTAGGTTCATCTGGGTTTCCTTTGGCAGCTTGGCCAAGCAAAACGGAGAACCTTTTTAATTTAGGATCTTGCTGACAGAGCAATATCATTTGAGCTGCCCACCAGATAAAGCTTTTTTCCGGTTTTTTTGACGGATCCATGAAGGCTTCCATGTACTGGGTAGGCGTTTCAAATTCAAGCACTAATTTTGGTCTTTGTGCTTGGTTATTTTCTGGAGTAGGATCTTGCATAGCCCCTATGCTTGGGGTAAGTAAGCATACTGCTGAGCAGAAGACAAGTCCGTTTTTAATATATGTTTTCATAAGTAATCCTCAAAGTTAAAAATGTATCATGAAGAGCCTACTGTAGTACGTAATATAGTGGATGTATGAGTAGATCATTCTTCATAAAGCTACCCCTTAGTTTAGATAAGTTCTTGTATATGTCAAAAGGTGCATATTTCTGCTATGCTGTTCTTCATAAGCGAGGTTGTTGTATGCTGTATCATATTTCTCAATGGCTTACCCAGTACGTGAGTTTTTTTAATGTTGTTCATTATGTGACGTTCCGCATGATGGCAGCGCTCCTGACTGCATTAGTACTTTCATTTATTTTTGGCTCATGGTTTATTAATCAAGCGGGGCAGTTCCGTTCAAAAGCACGTGAATATACTCCTGAAACACATCAAGCTAAGCATGACACACCAACGATGGGGGGCCTCTTTGTGCTCTTGACCACCGTAGTAACCGCATTGTTGTGGTGTAATCTTTTGGTACCAGAAGTGTGGGTTTTTTTGGGATGCCTCGTGGGATTTGGGGCAATCGGACTGTGGGATGATGTATCCAAGATTCGTTGGCGTAAAGGAATACGAGAATCGCATAAATTTAGAGCACAGCTTGTCGTCGGTCTACTCGTGACTCTTTCTTGGTATTGGTTTGTCGCACCCTCGACCGAAGTTTGCGTTCCATTTTTCAAGCATTTCTCACCACATCTTGGGTTATTGTTGATCCCTTGGGCCGTCTTTATTTTAATTGGAACGAGCAATGCAGTAAATCTAACTGATGGCCTTGATGGTCTTGCTATTGGTTCTCTGATTCCTAACTTTGGTACCTTTGCACTTATCAGTTTTCTTGCAGGAAATGCGGTCTTTGCTCATTATTTATACATTCCTTTTACCCCAACTTCTGAAATTGCTATTCTGGGCACTACGCTCGTAGGAGCGTCGTTTGGATTTTTATGGTATAACGCCTATCCCGCCCAGATTTGGATGGGAGATGTTGGTTCTCTCGCCTTAGGAAGTGGCCTTGCTCTTATGGCGCTTATGGCTCGCCAAGAACTGTTGCTGCCCATTGCTGGGGGCTTATTCGTTGCCGAAACATTATCAGTGATTGCACAGGTTGTCTCGTTTAAGTATACCGGCAAGCGCCTCTTTAAAATGGCACCGCTGCACCATCATTTTGAATTATTAGGATGGCCTGAAGCACGTATTACCACGCGCTTTGGCATTATTACCATTGTCTTATGTCTGCTTGCTTTGATGACGCTTAAAATGCGTTAAGGAGAATACTATGAATACGAAATGTATGCTGATCCTGAGTCTATTTTCTCTTTCTTTGCTTAAGGGGATGGAGAAAAGTTTGCCGGGTGACGTGACCGAACTGGAAAAGGTTCTCGGCTATTCATTTAAAAAGCCGAGTAGACTCGTAAAAGCGCTGACTACAAAGTGCTCCAACCCCAAAAAAAATTACGAGAAATATGAACTGTACGGTGATACTATCTTACATCTTGCTTTGACTGAGATGCTTCTTAAGTTGAAATTGCCGCAAAAGAGCCCTGATAGTTTAACTCAAGCGCGTACGGCGCTTGAGCAAAATGCAGTACTAGCCTTGCTCGGTGACAAGCTACATCTTGAAAAATTCATCATACTCGGTAATCAAAAGATGAAGGATGCCATTTTGGCTGATGTTGTTGAAGCGCTCATCTGTGCTTTGTATAAGGATGGCGGTCCCCAGGTTGCTCAAAGATTCATAGAGAGGTTCTGGTCTCCTATGCTTAAAAATAAGCCCCTGTATCTCCTTCCTCCTAAAGTAATTATTCAGCAATGGCAAGAGGCCACAGGAGGTGCTTATCTCCTTAAAGCAAAGCAAAAAAAGGGTTCAAGAGAGGAATACCTTGAGGATATTACCTTTATTCGAACTCAATTGGGTGAGGAATATAAACAAAGATTGCCCATACTCCCTCAAGACCAAGACTATGTGATTGAAAATAATTTTTATGGTAACAGCAGTCCTTCCTGGGCTGTAAATGTTCTAGATTATGGGCACCGCTCTCGGCTTAATAGCATCGCGCAAAAACTTGAACTTACCGTGTTACAGGAAGTTGAAAAAAAAGAACCTTTCTTTAAGGCAGAATTGTGGGCTCCTGCCTCAATTGCTCGCTTGAAAGGGTGCCTCGGATTTAGGATCTCTGGTCAGGGCCGATCAAGGAAAGAAGCTCAAGAAGGAGCTGCTCAGCAGGTATTAGATGAGCTCTCGAAAATAAAGCTCGTTGATCTAACAACAGCACAATTTATCGAAAAGGTAAAAACGGTAAAAGGGAAAAATGCACGCCAATGGTTACATGAATGGACGCAACTTATGAGGGAGCCGTCGCCTGACTACACTATTTCTGAAGGTGCAGAAAGATGGTTTGGCATGAAGGTGCGGTTTAAGGAAATTCCTCACGATAAGGATGGAATTTTTGCGTATATCGTTGAGGATACTCTGTATGACGCTCAAGAATGTGCCGCAGGCATCTTGTTAAGAGAATGGTACAAATGGGTGCGTGCACGGCAAAAAACTTTGCCTGAGCCTCGAAAATATGTTGAGTGTTTGGCGAAGTATCATGGTATGAAAAAGCCTGTATACGAGGATTGGAGCGCAGAAAGAAAATTGGCTGATCCAGTGCGTTATTATACGAAAGTTTTGCACGGTGATAAGGTTATAGCAGTCGGCGATGCATCTGCTTCGGTACAAGAAGCTCAGGAAGACGCGGCGTGCAAGGCAATTGCTGCTCTGACAAAACCGGCACCACGGCCTGTGCGGGCAGAACTGAAATCGGATCTCGATGTTCATTATTGAAATCTAAAGGAAACATGAGTATTGCCTCTCAAGGCAAAAATCTAACGACTGTATTACAGAATTACGCTAGCGGGCTATTCTATAGTTCCTCGAATACTTCAAGCTTCGAATGACCTTCATGCTTTTTATAGAACATAAAGCTACCGAATGCCAACAGTCCCATAAAGAGTAAAAGCATTAATGTAGGCCCATTCGTATAAATTGACCATATAAAAGAGCTGATTAAGGCACAACAGCTTAGAATACTCAATACAGCGATGGTGCTGATGCTTTTTTCATTTTTATAGGTGATAATAAGTAAAGCTATTGAACTCAAGGTATAAGCGATAGTTCCGCCCAAAGCGCTTACTTGCTGCAAGGGGATCTGCTTTCCTTGGGTAATTACTATATACGTCAGTGCGAGCAAGCCTTCTGCCAGGACGCAGGCAAACGGCATGCCATGAGCGTTGAGTGAAATTAAGGTCTTGCGAAAAAACGTATGCTTATGATAGGCAAGCGTGTAAAGGTTCCAACAATTACTATACAGTATCCCATAAGCAGCTCCAAGGGTGGATGAAGCTATTGCTAAATGGAATATCGTTTGGAGCTTAAGTTTTAATGCTGATGAGAGGGAAAATTGTGTCAAGTAAGCTGGAAAAATATCAAGATATCCTCCTGCCAAGTTTCCTAATGGTAAACCAAGGCTGCCATAAAAGAGAAATTGATAGAGAAATACAATGGTAACCACCAACCCGTACGATATAAAAATGGCAAGGGGCCCATTTCGTTGGGAATTCTTAATACGAGAACTTAATGAACAGCTTGCTTCGAATCCACTGAATGCAAAAAGTACTAGAGGGATCGAAAAAGGTATACCTGAAAAGCGTAATGTTTCTCCTGTAAAGTTCTGGCCGCTTAAGAAAAATAAGCCCGTAAAAATAATGAACAGGATAGGAATGAGTTTTAGGCCGATAAAAGAATATTGAATACTCTGCCCAATTTTGAGATTAAGAAGATTCAAAAGAGCGAATAGAATGATAACTGCACCGTCAAAAGGCAAAATAGGTATACACTGTAGTGCTGGAATTATTTTTTGAAGAAAGGATAGGCAGACATGAATACCCAATGCTGCGGTACATAATTTTGCGGTAAAATAACTCCAGCTGCTCAAGAAACCAAAAAAAGGGCTGACGCTGCGGCCAAAATCATAAAAGGTTCCTGATTCATGATGGTAATGCAAGAGCTTAGCAATAGTAATGATGAGTGGTAACAAAAGTGCTGCGACCAATACATAAACTAATGCACCTAAGCTTCCCGCTTGTTTGGTGAGCACAACCGTGTTAATAAAAATGCCCGAGCCGAGCATGATGTTGAGATTGATCAGTATTGCTGAAAGCAATGAGAGCTTATGGGAGTGGGGCATAGCGTTTGTCTTTCTGTTAGGTCCTTTTTTGCACTGTTTCTTCAGTTTAAACCTATTGAGTTTTCTTGCAATGAGAACTCACTTTTTGTTACAGTTGCTGATAAGCAAGACACAATGTCTGCATTGACACTTTAATTCAACAAGGAGAGGTATGAATAGTCAACGTTTGAGCGGTTACGCATTATTGCTGCTCATGATTTCTTGCATGGGAATGACCTTAGCATCCAAAAAACACTTTATTGACAAAATCGGCCCAGACGGTTTAGTAATTGATAAGCCGGGCGAGTATATTGTTTGTAAGGATCTTACCTATGCAGGTACGTTTGTAGCCATTTCTATTGTTTCTTCAGGTGTTACCCTCGATTTTGGTGGGCATACCTTATCGCTCACGCAGGACGGGGCTTATGGCGTTGTGGTGCCATCGCTTGCTGATCACGTGACACTCAAGAATGGGATTATTAGTGGTCCTTTGAGTTCAACGCTTACCCCAACCGCTGGAGCAAATATTTATTTCACGCAGGCCCAGCATGGCGTTATCGATAACATGGTACTCAAAAATGGCTATTTTGGAGTACTGCTCGATAACTCATCCGATATTCGTGTAACGAAAACTTTTATCAATGAGTTTTTCGGCTCAGATGTGAATATACGAGCAAACAATAATGGCGTGACCCTTCAAGATTGCGTTTTTCAAAATACTACCGATAATCAAATGGTGATTGGCGGCATTAACGTTGGGTTGTATAATGGTGCTCCTACTGGCCCTATTACCTATCCTGAAACCACCAACTACGATATTGCACTTTTAAATTGCCAGCATATAAATGCTGATATTTTAATAGGGGCATCTACGACCCGTGGCGTAAGAATTGATAACGTCACCAGTGTTCTTAATGATAATACCTACCCGTTTACCATGTTTGAAATTGGGATACAAAATGATGTTACTTCTGACGTGATAGTTACCAATAGTAGCTTTAGTAATATGGCAAATCAGCCTAATCAAAATACCGCAGGCGTTGGAATTTTCTCGGCACGGAACGTTCTTTTTGATAACGTGGCCATTGAATGTAACAATAATCAGGAAGGTGACAATGGTGGAGAGCCTATTACCATATCAAGCGCAGGATTAATACTTGGTGAAAATGATGTCATCAATTTTCTTGCAGGCGCTAGCTCGGTAAACAATATGATTATTCGTAACTGTGTCATTAGTGGCGGTAGCCTAGATGCTATTAAACTTGTTGCACCTGATAATGATCCTAACACGAATATTGTTATTGAAGATTGTGCGATAGCTGATGCGACTGCGAATCTTATTAATGCGCAAAGCGTTGCAGGATCTGCATTTAGGAGAAATAATTTAGTTAATGCAGTAACAGGTATTAACCTCCAACCATTTGCTGATGGGAATATAATACGTGATAATGCGTTTAGCATTCTTAAAACAGGCGTTATTCTTGGGGATGGGACAACGAATAATGGTATCGTTAACAATACCTTTACGGACGTTGACGTACACTTTACCGGTTCAGGGGTAAACGGTAACTTCGATGCACAAAATCTACCCTAAAAGCTTAGCTCATGCTGGATGCTCGCAGCATCCAGCATGAGAGTTGAATAATCTAGCACAGTTACATACTGATTTTCTCATGATGAGAACTAAAAAACTAATATTGAACAAATGTTTGGTACAAAACTATAGAGCCAGCTACTGCAGCATTGAGACTTTCAGTTCCTCCAGGCATGGGAAGAGTAATGAGGCTATCGCAGGATTTTTGCCATTCTTGTGGTATACCTCGCGCTTCATTACCTACGATAATCAGCGCATTTTTTGGATCAATGCTTTGTGACGATCCGCCATGAACAACAAGCCCATAGAGTTTTAAGGAGCCTTTGGCTGCAAGCAATGCATGCCAATCCCACTCGAAAATATCAACAAGGGCAATCGTGCCAGCTGATGCTTGAATAACTTTTGGGGACCAGGGATCTACGCCTTCGATAACAATCACCGAATGAACATTGCACGCAGCAGCCGTTCGTATCAGTGTTCCCATATTGCCAGGGTCGCTTATTTGTGCAAGAACAATGCCTGGTTTGAGCTTTTCTACTGGAGGGGTAGGTGGTATCTTAAAAACCCCGAGAATGCCACTGGGGCTTGTTGCCGCACTTATTTTTTTCATAACGGCATGGTTTACGGGGCAAGGTTTTTTTTGAGACTTCATCTTTAAAGCTGTCGCTTCTTGTTGCTCGGTATAAAAAAGCATTTCAAGCGTTAATCGCGTGGAAGCTGTTTCTACTGCTCGATATCCTTCAATAATGAAAAGGCCTTGAGCTCTTCGCTCATGTGTTGTATGAAGGCTTGCTATGCGCTTAATAAGCGGGTTCTGAAGGGAAGTGATGGGATTCATACCTTATCCTCAAGGATTGCCCGTTGATAATTTTTCATGAGCTTAATCATAAAATGAAGGTTATGAAGACTCGCAAGAGCAAGCCCTGTCATTTCTTTTGCTTTAAAAAGATGATGTATATAGGCGGCAGTGTAATGTATGCAGGTATAACATTCGCACATACTATCAATCGGTTCATGGTAGTTTTTATACTTTGTTTGCAGAATTTTAACGTGTCCTGTGCCTGACATTGACGTCACAAATAATAAGCCATGCCGTGCGCAACGGGTGGGGTGAGAACTATCAAAAGTATCGATACCGAGTCTTATACATGCATCAACCGATTCAAGATCTCCAATGCCTAAAAGATGATTGGGTGCGCCAGACGGAAGAAGGGGGACCGTATAGGTGAGCATATCGATCATTTCTTGTCGATTTTTGCCAAGGCTGCCACCAATGGCAAAGCCATCAAAAGGGAGGTTCGACAGTATGGAGCAGCTCTGAGTGCGAAGGGCTTGATTAATGCCACCATGAATCACGGCATATATTGCTTGGTTTTGTGGGTTTTTCATGTGCTCTATGAGCGAACGTTCTTCCCAACGGTGTGTTCGATGGAGGGAAGCGGTGAGCTTTGCTGGATCAATATGATAGGGGGGCAACTCGTCGAAAGGGATAATTATGTCTGCTCCCAACGATTTTTGGGCTTGTATAGATGATTCTGGGGTTAAGAGAAGAGGGCTACCATCACGGTAGGATCTAAAAAGGACCCCTTCCTCGCTAATTTTTAGAACTGCTTCAGTATGTCGCTTCATTCCTTTACTTTTTAATTCCTCTTTTACCGTTCCATAGGCAAGGCTAAATACCTGGAACCCTCCAGAATCAGTAATAATGGGATAAGGACGATTGATAAATTGATGAAGCCCTCCTGCAGCTTTTACTGTTTCAACACCAGGATGTACAAGCAGATGGTAGGTATTGGCAAACATAAGTTGTAAGCCGAGATTATTGACCAGTACGTTATCTAATGCTTTAAGTGTACCATTGGTGCCCACAGCAACAAAATTTGGTGTGTCGATGATTCCGTGGGGTGTGTGGATTCTCCCTAACCGCGCACGTGATCTTTTTGAAGTATGAATAAGCTCGAAGCTGAAGTAACTCATGGATGTAGAACACCGAGGTTTTTGGTGAACCGTATAAAAGGAACGGCAAGTATAATAACCAGTATCTTAATGATATAACTCACAAAAATGATGTCAAATAATGTACGTAATGTACTGAAACTTTCATTGATGCCCCATAAGCCAAGAAAACTAAACAAGACCGTATCGATAAGCTGAGTAAATGCTAAAGTTCCGTAATTACGCACAATAAAATAACGATTGTGAGTTTTTTCTTTAAGAAAGCCATACAGAGCGGAATCTATGTGTTGGACTACAAGGTAGACCACTAATGATGCCAACACAATTCGGGGCATGGGCTGTAAGAGCTGAACAAAACACGAGTTTGAAGCATCAGTAGGGGCGGGAATATAGGCCAGGTGCAAAACCGTAATTATGGTGTAAAACAGTGCCGCAATAAAACTGATCCATATTGCTTTTTGTGCCGCGGGTCTTTGATAATATTCTTGCAATAGATTAAGTGCAAGGGTTGAACCTACAGCCAATGCATCACTGGCTGTAGCTGTCATACTAAAGAGTGTGATTTGCTTGGTGACAAAAAAGTTGATGAGTACGGCCTGGAGGCATACTAATGCAGTTAGGCCCTCTTTGCCAAAACGGAGCGCTATAAGGGTTGCAACAGAAACAACAGTAATGTAACAAAGAAATAGTATTTCATTCATGGAAATTGTACATTAAGGGTGAAAGTATTAGTGTACTTGATTTGATATAAAACCAAAAGGAGCGGCAGCACAGTACTTTTGGAGAATTGAAAATAAGCCTTTGCAAAAACTTTAAAATCATGATAATATTACAGATGGAATTATAGAAGAATAAGAACAAACAGAAAGGATACGCATGAAATTGTTAGTATATGTACTTTTTGTTCCATGTATGTTGGCATCTTCGCTGAACGCCATGGAATCACAAGTTATTCAAAAACAAAAGGTTCTTCAAAATCTGGAGTCGATCGAAACGGAATTAACCGTTGCGTCATCCGCGTTTGAAAAATTATCTTCACTTTGGCGCAACGTTGAAAGTGAATATGTGATAGTGTCAAAGACATTAGAACAGGTTCAGGTGCTGATGTCTAATCTACGTTATGCACAATGTGCTACGCCTTCAGATGATGAACAACTCTGTGATCAGACTGAGAAAATTCTGAACATCGTTGGTTCAATCAAACAAAAGTGTACTGAAGACGTAGGTATAATGAACGATGCGAGTACCGCTTTTGATGTGTTCAAAACTAATCTCGATCTCATTTTTCAATCGCTCAAGCAGCAAAAATTTCATGCAGAAGTGTTTGATCTTATGCAAAAAGAGGAGAAACTACGACAGCGTATGCAGGGTTTATTTTTCACCATGGCAAAGATTAATTTTCCGGCGTTATCTTCACAAGCAGTGCTTGTTGCTGAAGAAGCGAAAGCATTTAAAGCGATTTGCAGGCAGAGCGTATCTAGAGCTTTAGCTACTTCACCACTCTTTGCTTTAAGATTTCAGGAGGATCCTGTGCTTACCATCTCAAATAGTTTCTTACCGATGTATATGCGCTTGAGAACTGGTCATGACAATGACATCACCGTTTATAGAGTAGAAAAGCCTGATATTGAATACCCTATTAATGATAATGACGAAACATTTTTATTTAAGAAAAATCAAAAAATAGTGCTTCCTCTTTCATCATTAAGTTTTCCCCTACGATTACGTGTGTGGACGGTTGACAAAGCACCAACTGCTGACACTGATGCTGAGGGTAAATCAGTAGGAACTTCTAAAGAAAATAAAGAAGCGTGTGCGTGGTGTCTGTATATAAAGGATTTGGTTCATTTAAATAAACTGACCTCAAACAGATTGCTTATCGATCTCTATCAAGATGACCATCAAAAAGTTAGCTATCGTAGCTTGTCCCCCAATGTGGTGGGCTACGTGCTTATGGAAATGCGTAAACAAAATAGAGCTCAATAAGGCTCTTCACCTGCAGCATCTGCTTTGGTCTTATGTAAGGTTTCCGGCTTATGCTGAGGGGGTGTATAAATAGTAAATAATTTAAGGTCTTGTGTGCCCGTGTTTTTAAAATTATGTCTTGTTCCGGCAGGAACAACAACTACGTAATGAGGAAGCACGGGCGATGAGACTCCATCCAAAATAGCTTCTCCTTCACCTGCAACAAAAATTAATATTTGATCGGCTTTGTGTACTTCTTCACCAATGTCTTCTTTTGGAACGAGACTCATAAGGACTAATTGCGTTCTTTCAGTAGTGAAAAGAACCTGTCTAAAATTGCTGTTTTCTTTTGCGAGCTTTATCACATCTTGGCTAAATATCATTGGTTCCCTCCTCGGCTTTTTTTAAGTATAGCTTTTGTAGAATTGCCAAAGCAAGGAAATGGCTCGAGGGTCCCC
>PRDV01000037.1 GCA_003174035.1 Candidatus Babelota bacterium | reverse complement strand
GTTCAATCTTAAACGTAAAAAGGAGTAATAATGAATAAATTTTTATATGTAGCGATGCTATCCCTTGCCGGGCTTCAGGCTCAGGCAATAACTATACAGCAAGTGCAAAACCTAAGTCAGCAAGCAGCCACGATTACCGATCAAGGGCCTGCGCAGGGTGAAATATGGGTTAATAAATACGGAATTCAACTAACTCCGGCAGAAGAGGCGGATCTTATGGTTTCTCGAATAAGACGTGAATTTCCATGGAGTATACCTATTCGAGCAGGAGCAGTTGGAGGGCCCTTTGTGTTGTTTGGACCATCAGCTATAACAACATCAGTGCGCACATACAATTTACCCAACGTAAATATTAACACGCTAGTTATACGAGTTGATGGAAGAGCTGTTGCCGACGGAGTTGTTCTACCATAAGAGCACAATTTTAAAACTGAAGGAAGTATTTTAGTATCAGATACGCACGAACTTCTTCACTCAAAGAAAGAAATATTTCCTTCAGCTGTGCTATATCCTCTGCGTGTAGGTTTATAGTGTTATAGTGAAATGATCTTGCGTGTTTCGATTCCACAAGCCCATCTTGAGTTAATCTATATCCACAGTTATAGAGATCACGAATAAATTTTATAAAAAGCAGGTGCTCGATAGTCGTCTTGCCTTCAAGTATTCGCCCAAAATTATCCCAGCACGAATTCCATTTCCATACATAGAGCTTTCCTGCAGTTGCAAGAGCAAAATAGTTCCCATCGGGGCTTAATGAGCAATCAAAGTAAGGGGTAAGCACAAATGGCAGTTGTTCGATAGGAGTTGCAGTTTTAATGTGTCGAATGTGAATAGCTTTATCAGAAGCAGTAAAGAGAAAATGTGTATCATGATTTAGTGCTAATGGATGGAGTTTTTTAGATTTTCCAGGAAATAGGATTATCTTCTTTTTTGAAGTGGTATCCAGAACTGTTATAGCGGGTCCTGTATCTGTTGAAGACGCATATACTATGGTGCTATTTGAAAAAATCAGGCCTCGATCTTTTGTGAAGTCGACGCTTTCATCTTTGAGGATTAGAGGAAGCATTTTTCTTTCCTTAAGATCATAAACTTCAGTGCCAGCACCAGGCGACATGAATACCACGGCTGATCGATTGTGATTAATTGCGTAGTGTAAAGGATTTGCTTGAGAAGCAGTTCGGGCATCTAAGAAAGGTATCAACTGATTATTCGACAGATCAAGTTTAGCAATGCTACCATGTGGCGCTGTAGGGGAAAAATGCATTAAGGGGGCAGGATTACCTACAATGATAACGCCATTTTGTATGCTGGTAAGTTGTGCAAAAGTTCCATTGGGGATTAGTAGTTCCTCGCCATTTTCAAAAGTGGATTCCATAAAACGATAATTTTCAAGTCTTAAGCTTCGCAGAAAAGAACCATTAAGATCGGTTGTAAGAGCAACAAGCTCGTTCCCTTGATCATTAAAGCAGAGAGCTGAAAAGCAGGGCCTTGCCTGGCAGCTTGCGCTTATTTCGTGAGATTCTCTGTTTATGATATATAATTTGCTATTCATCGTAACTGCGATGTGTGAGCTGTCTGGACTAAAGGTGACACAATACTGACCCTTACCGCCTTCTTGGTAATCAGGCAACGGGATCGAAATAATAGATTGATCAGCAAGCAATGGCGAAAAAACATCAGCAATGGTCTTTCGAGCGATTTCATGTTGGAGTTCAATGGGCAACATAGAGTAATCGACCATGTCATAGAGCTTAAAAAGGAATCGGTCAGAGGGTTTTTGAACGAGTTTAACTTCGGTTTGCTGTGCGTAGGTCCTATCGAAAAGAATAAGGGAAAGAAGAAGACTTATGAAAAATTCGTTAGAGCGGTACGAAATCATATATTTTTCTCCGGCAAGTAAACTAGCATTAACCTTCTTATATCAACGCAATTATTAGATTAAGCTCTCAGAGAGAAAAGTCAACGCAATTATTTTATTGAAGACTAGACAATTTATGAAATTGCTATAGTCTAATATATGATTCAATAATTAATAATTAAAGGTTACAAAACTCGAAAAGGTTCTTTATGATTTCGATAAAAAAATATATCCCGTTACTATGTTTGTTTTATGGATTGGTAGCGGTCTCATCTAGCAACGCCATGGAAAAAAAGTATAAAGCTAGCGAAATTAAGCAATCTAGCCTAACTCCAGAGTGGTTGCTCACTATTCTTCGCTCAGAGGTTCCCCAGGACGAAAGAATACGGATGCTTCTCATTCTCGAAGCTTGTGTGAAGGGTGATGCATTACCTGATGAAAAGGTTATGAATAAAGCAAAAAGAAGGCTTGAACATTTTGAACAGTTGTTGCAAGTAACACAGCATAATTCTGATGCTGATCCTCGTAGGGAAGAGCGTCCCGTTATCGATGCATTGCATGGGCATATGCAAGATGGCCAGTTTTTGCACGTTATGGTTGCAAGTTTTCAGGCGATAACAGATATTCTCGATGCCAGTGAGCGTGAAATTTTGACACGCATAGAGCAAGAGAGTAAAGTTATGGCTCATCAGTCTTGAGAAACCGTTGTAAAAAAGTTAAGCGCACAGTACCCTTTGCATTGCGTAAAGCAATAGCAAGCGCTTTGGTTTGGCCAATAAAAAAACAGATCTTTTTTGCCCGTGTAAGTGCTGTGTAAATAAGGTTTCGTTGCAACAACATAAAATGTTGCATAAAGATGGGTACGACAACTGCTGCATATTCCGATCCTTGGCTTTTGTGAATAGAGATAGCATAAGCAAGGACGAGCTCATTAAGTTCATCAAAGTCATAGGCGATAGTTTTTGTATCACCGAACTGAACAAAGAGTTCTTTCTCTATGGTATCTATCGTCTCTATGATGCCGATATCTCCATTATAGACATGTTTATCATAATTATTACGAATCTGCATAACCTTATCACCTTTTTTATAGGTGGTACCAGCATAGGTTACCTGCTCAACCGCTTCGTGATTAAGCATACCTTGGAGTGTATGATTCAACGATTGCGTCCCTATAATGCCACGGTTCATGGGAGTCAGTATGGTCGTATCATCAAGTGAAATTCCCCGTTTTGGCAGCTCCACAAAAAGAATGCGTTTTACATGATTTTCAACTTCTTCTGGTTTTTCCTCTTTAATAAAAAAGAAATCCTTTCTCGCATCGGGAAGAAAAGTTACCGGAAATTCTCCTCTATTAATTTTGTGGGCATTGACGATAATAAGGCTATCTTGTGCTTGTCTAAAAATTTGGGTAAGCCGTATAGTGGGGACTTTATTGCTTGCAATTAAGTCATTAAGTACATTGCCAGCGCCTACCGAAGGAAGCTGATCGATATCTCCGATGAGTACAAGATGCGCTGTCTCAGGTAGAGCTTTTAAAAGGCTATGAGCAAGAAAAATATCAATCATCGATGCTTCATCAACAATAAGAAAATCGAGCTTTAATGCGTGGGCCTCATTGTAGGTAAATCCACGCGATGCGGGGTCAAATTCTAAGAGGCGGTGAATGGTCATGGCATATTTTCCGGTGCCTTCGATAATTCTTTTTGCAGCTCGTCCTGTAGGAGCGGCAAGCTTATAGCGGACTTTTTCGGTATCTAGAATACCAAGTAATTTTTTAATAAGGGTCGTTTTTCCGGTTCCCGGGCCACCGGTGATGATGGTTACCTTATGTTGTAAGCAGCTCAATATTCCTTTCTGCTGATCCTCATTAAGATTGACTTCGCCCTCATGCGGTGCTCGTAAGGATTGATATATCTGATCAATATTAAATTGATGTAACGATGGCCGAGCAAGTAAGCCCTTTATACGAAATGCTACCCCTTTCTCGGAGTAAAAGAATGATGAAAGCGTTAAGTAATGCTGCTCATTTTCGGTAATCAGTTTTATTTTATCTTTATTATAGAGCGCATGGAGTGCTTGCTTAACCAGTTGTTCACTTTCTGAAGCAGCAGAATCACTGTTCAGCTCTAAAAGTTCGATGGTCTTCTTTTTAAGATCGTTCAGTTCAACATATAAATGGCCCTGCGATGCTGCGTTATTGATAGCATACAAAATACCTGAGGCTATGCGCTGCGGAGCATAAAGTTGGAATCCGAGCTTGAGGGCAATCTCGTCTGCTGTTTTAAAACCAATGCCCCACATTTCATCAGCTAGGCGATAGGGGTTTTCTTGGAGTACGGCTCGTGCTTCATTACGGTAATGCTTATAAATACGTGCGGCTAGAGCAGGCGATATATTTCTCTCTTGGAGAAAAACCATAAGATTTGAAATCTCTTTTTGGTCTCTCCAGGCCAGGGTAATCTGATCAATCCGCTTTTGACCAATCCCAGCGACTTCTTGAAGTCGCTCCGGACTCGTATCGATGATGTTCAGAATGTTAGCACCAAAATAATCGACTAATTTTTCCGCATAAATAGGGCCTATTCCCTTAATGAGTCCCGATCCCAAATATTTTTTGAGGCCTACAACCGTTGTGGGGAGAATACTGGTGCACTGGGTTGCTTCAAATTGCTTGCCAAATTTCGCATGAAATACCCAGCTCCCTTGCAGATGTACTTCTTGTCCCGCTTGAATTTGGGGGAGATAGCCTTTTACGGTAATAGGCTTGCCACGTGAATTGAGTACGAAAACGGCAAAACCATTCTCCTCGCTCTGAAAGAGAAATCGTTCTATGGTTCCGTTAATCTGATCATGCTCCATAGAGGCCTTTTCAATGGATCATTGTTATTTTTGTTCTGCTTGATGATTTCCACGCGCTGCTTTTCCATCCATGTAGGATTTAAGAGCAATAGGACAACTTTTTATGAGACAGGCAAGGAAATTCATTAAATCCGATGAAAATATCTGTAGTTTTTTAAACGTGGTAACCGTTCGTCGGTAGTGATCAGTTTCTGTGCCTTTGTCCCATTTAAGAAGCTCGCTATCTGGTCGCTGATATTTAACGCACCACTCTTTAATCAATTCCATCATGAATTCATGGGTTCCACGTGCATCATCAAGTAATACGTTATTTACCTTTTCAGCATAGTCTTTCACCTGATGAAAAAGCCGCGTAAACTCTGTTTTTTCTGCGTGCGAAAAGAGTGAGCTTTGTGCCTCAAGAGTTACCAGTGCACTCATGGTTTGTTTTTTCCCTCTAAAGACAATATCATGATGCTTTCCGGTTTTCAGCGGATCTGGCTCTCCTGCATCATTAAGTTTGAAGCTACCACCATGCACATTTTTAATTTCCTTAATGAGCCACAGCATATTTTCGATATGTATTTTAGTAATCAAGAGCCCATCGGTTCCCTTTAAGATGGGGTTGGTGAGCAGGGGGTCGTTTTTGTGATCGCAGAAGATCTGCTGGGAAATCAGCGTAATTACCATTCCAACAAACAATTTAAATATCATGATGTACCTCGTTATTATTGCGATATACTATTTTCAAAATTCTAAGCCTACACGGAAGCTCAGGGTATAATTATCCCCGATCCCTTTATGATACACTGTGCCATCGGCATTAAGCGATGCATGCCAATCAATGCAATCCCATAATGAATGATAATACCCCACAGAACCAAATACTTTAATTTGAGCTGCAGCGGGACGGAATGCTTTTGGTATGACAAGTGGCAGGTCACAGGGTATTACGGGAAGTAGGGGATCCATTTTTTCCTTCGCTTGATACCAAAAGTCGGCACCGAGCTTTAGATCCCAATGTTTACTTTTATAAAGTAGTGCCTGATTAAATTGCAACTTCATCCCAGGCCAGATTTCAGTACGCACACCTACAGGAAAGAGCGTGCTTACAATAAGGCGATTGAGCACCGCCAAATTTTCTCCAGCCAGATCGGGATTATGCCAATCTCTATTTAAATCTTCTGCTGTTTTATCAAGAAGGAAGAATCGTGTTTCCTTGCGTGGGAAATATCCTTCAAGTGCTGCATAGGTGTGAGCGCTAAAATAATCATTGAAATCACAACGGAAATCAAGCTGCGCCCCCATCCCAAAATGTTTACTGTTTCCTAAAGGGGCATTAATAAGAATGGTTGATAAACGATCAAGGGCATCAAGCAGAAAATTGGTAGCTTCGGTAGTAAATACCGCATCCTGGACTGCCGCAGGGACATTATCAACCGGGCATGCTTTGAGATCAACAAAATGCTGGAGATTGAAAAGTGGTATCGGGGCAAGAGGGTCAAATTCACCACCGATGAGCCCTTTAGTAAATGTCTTTGCTGTTGGCAAGGTCATCTGAAGCCCCACCCATAAATTTCTGCAGCGGCAATTAATGAAATGCCCGAGGAGTGAAAGTCTCGTATCCCCTGTTCCGAATTTATCGCTCACCAAATGACGAATGAGAAATTTTTCTACATCATCTGAAGCGCTTGCACCTTCACCGGCATCTTGGTTAGAAAAAAAGGGATTGTTCTCGATTCTCTGTTTTTCTTCTTCGGTTAAGAAGAAATGCTCGAGCTGGTAATAGAGAGGAATGCGTACGCTTAACAGCCAATTTTCCCATTGCCTCGCTGCACCAAACATGAAGCCAACACGGTACTGGCGCAGTTTAATGTTGTGGAATAAGCCAAGAATAGCGGGTACATCGATTTCTGATACGGCGCCTACAGAAATATTACCTATTTCATTAATGATATTATCATTGGTGAGATCAATATAGGAGCATAGAAAGGGACTTTTCTTAGTAAAATACACCAGTGGTGAAAAATTAAAAAAGAGATCCGCATTGAAGCTCCAGAAACAGTTGGAAAAATGATCCGGAATAAGAGCCGGCTCATCAAGGAGGCTTCTGCGGGTAACTGGCCCGGTAGTTTTTTTATAAAGATTCTCGCTTAAGGCAGCTACCGCATTAAATCCCGATGCTGGATTAGGCGGTGTTATCAGGGTAAGAATTCCTATGGTGGGAAAGCAGGTCATTTGGTTTGGCAAAGGATTTTCTAGAGCAAGAATATCCGGATCATTAATGAGCGCATCAATATCTGGTGGCAATTCTCCAGGACATTCTTCTTCTTGAGCATGAACAGGGGCTTGAAAAAGAACAAAAAGTGCTATAAAAGTAAGATGGATTACGTGTTTTTTCATGCGAAATTTCTTTTCTATTTGATTCAATCTACCTCGGCGAGAGCCGTATACTTTTTCTATTTAACGATGTATTTTTTTTGTATAGACTAGTGTAGCATCTTTTTTCATAAGGAGAAACCATGCCTGCTCATCACCAAAAATATTTTGTAGTAGAAGGAAACATTGGATCGGGCAAATCTACCTTTTTAAAGGTGATTAATACCTTTCTGAATGCTCAGGTAGTTTATGAACCTCATACCAAATGGCAGAACGTCGCTGGCGAAAATTTGCTTGAGCGTTTTTATGCCGATACCGGCCGTTGGGCATATACCTTTCAAACGTATGCTTTTATAACGCGCATTCTAGAACGAGAACGGGCTGCATTAAGTAATATGCATCCGTTTCAGATTCTTGAGAGATCTGTATTTTCTGATCGTTACTGTTTTGCTCAGAACTGTTTCGAACTAGGGCTTATGACAGCACTCGAATGGAAGCTCTATCAAGAATGGTTTGCTTGGCTTGTTGACCAGTACATGGTAAAGCCAAGCGGATTCATTTATCTGCAAACAGATCCAAAGATTTGTTACAAGCGGCTGCTTAAAAGAAATCGGCCTGAGGAGCTTTCGGTTACTCTCGAATATTTACAGCAGCTCCATGACAAGCACGAAAAATGGCTTATTCATAAGGATGGAGTTGTTGAGTATATTCGTGAAACGCCTGTTCTGGTTATTCCCTGTGATGCAGAATTCGAGACTGATCGAGACATGCAAAAGGCACATATGTCAAAAATCATCGATTTCTTGGAAGTGCAGTATGAGATCCCAGGGGCCTTGAGTGCACGTATAGAGATGCTCGTATAGCTTAGGATATCGATCCATAGATTGCTTTTCTAAGCGAACTATCTTTTTCGAGCCAAAAGCTTGCATACCGGTCGCCGCTTGAATAATGCCAGTATTCGAACGGATAGTTAATAAGACCAGCCTCAGTTGCTGCAAGCAGCATGAATAAACGATTATTTTGCTCAACAGGAGTGAGGGTATCTGAGTAGGTGGGAGCCTGGGTATTCTTTCCCCAGATGACCCCAAACGGGCTCATATCAAGAAATTGGTGGTTTTTTGCATCCCAAAGGCGGATATCAACGGCTCCTCCCGTTGAATGGACGGGTACATTATTAATAACTGGTGATACCCATTTTGCAGTTTCGCTCAGCACTTCCGCTTCGCTCATTCCAAGATTTGCCGTTCTTATCTCAGCATCTTTGTTATTGAAGAGCATCTCTTGTGTAGTGAGATCCCGAAGGCCTTCAAAAACCTTAATAACAATTTGTTCTGGTTCATAGCCGAAATTTTTTGCGAGCTTATCAAGTATCAGTACCATCTTTTCCAATTTTTCAAACATAGTCTGACGCATGGATCATATATATCGAATGCAATTATTAGTTTAACAGCGCTTTTTTCCTAGAGATTCCAATTGGATGCTGATCAGAAATCACTAAAAAGGTGGTTGGATTTTCGACCATAAATTCTAAAATCTGGTTGGATTTTTAACCAAGATCTTCAAAAAGTGGTTGGATTTTCGACCAAGATTCTGAGAAACTAGTTGGATTTTTGACCAAAATTAGGTAAAATTAGGTTGGATTTTTAACCAAGGATTTACATGAAGCGGCTAATAGACTATCATTTGGGACTATGGAAAAATGACTTTCGGCGTATGCCACTTTTATTAAGAGGCGCCCGCCAGGTGGGGAAGACGTATGCCGTCCGAGAATTAGGAAAACAGTTTCCTGATTTTGTAGAAGTGAATTTCGAGCTTCTTGAGAAGCCTGAGTTACTTTTTGAAGGAGACCTAAATCCTCAGCGAATTCTGCATGATCTTGCGTTGAAGATTCAAAAGCCTATTATTCCCGGCAAGACCTTGCTCTTTTTTGATGAGATACAGCTGGTGCCTCGAGCATTAACTGCACTACGCTATTTTTATGAGATGTTACCGGAGCTGCATGTTATTGCTGCGGGATCGCTACTGGATTTTGCCATAGAACAGATTGGAATTCCTGTGGGTAGGGTGCAATCATTATATATGTACCCGCTTTCATTTATAGAGTTTTTAGCTGCCATTGGCGAAAGGCTTTCTGTAGAAGCGATTTTAAATCATTCTCTAGATCGTGAGATGTCTCCATTTGCTCATAAATTACTCCTGGAGCATCTAGCAAAATATTTTGCCTTAGGAGGGATGCCTCAGGTGGTAGACTGCTGGCGAAGCGAAAAAAATGCTCTTCAGTGTTCAAAATATCATGAGTATATTTTAGGTGCTTATCGTCAAGATTTT
>PRDV01000010.1 GCA_003174035.1 Candidatus Babelota bacterium | reverse complement strand
AACAGATGGATCCGTTAGCACCACAGTTAATTCCAGCACAGCCAATTGCGCTAATACCGCAAGTAATTGCGCCAGTAGTGCCCCAACCAATTATTCACCCTGTTGCCCAACCCGCAAAACCTGCCGCTCAACCAGCGGCAAGAGTGCAAACTGGTGTAGCCTATGCAGCGCTAAAGAATGCCGTTGCTCTACGGAATGTTAAGGGTAAGGCAAAACGCAAAGTACAGCGTAATGGCGCGCGCAAGGTACAAATTAATAAAATGCAACCTAAAAAAATAGCTCAAAAAAGAGTTAATACGCGAGGTAAAGCAAAGCATAATGGGCAACCGAAGGTCGCACCCAAGGTACAAGTACATAAAGCGCAGCCTAAAAGGATTCAACAAAGAGCTGTCGAGATAAAAAACATAAAGCCTGCTAAGAAAATTGTTCGGAAAGCACCAGTTCGTAAAAATAACCGTCGAGTGATCAAAAAGACTCGCCGCGTACGTTAAAAGAAATTGGCCCCGCGCGTGCGGGGCCTTATCCAAGCGATGCTTGACATACAAAACAAACAAGCCCTTATTTTTTATCAATAGTGATCATTCTCAAATCCTCAGATACATAATCAATGGTAACAGCGCACACATTGTGCGTTAAGATTGGCTTAAGAATTTCTGGCCATTCAATAAAAGCCCAACTATCAGGAACATACAGGTACTCATCAAAACCAGCTTGCATGAAATCATGCAGCGTTTTGAAGCGATACAGATCGAAATGATAAAATGTTTGCCCACGATCATTGGTATAGGTTGCTACGTAGGTGAAAGTAGGACTCATCACCACCTCTTTTACCCCACAACGGGCAAGAAGTTGTTTAATAAGCGTTGTTTTACCCGCACCTAAGGGACCTACAAAGGTAAACACTGCACAATCCGGCATGAGTGTTATAAGATGCTCAACAACAGTCGGGAGTGTAGTAAGTGAATAGGTAATTTTCTCCATAGCCTTCCCTATAATTTTTTGAGGATCACCTCGATGAGCCGTTCCTTTTTTGAAACTTTTTTATGAGCATGTTTTTCTTTAAGCTCTTCCTCTTTATACATAAGTACTGAAGCAGCTTCTTGCATTAGTACATCCAACTCTGTCGATGCTTCGTCAGTATGCAATTTATGCGCAGCACCCGCTGCCTTTTTATACCCGAGTGCTGATGCCTTTCGTTCCTGCATGAATGCATAAAAATCGAGTGAATCAATTGACGGGATATTTGCGCGCGAGGCATAAGCATTGAGTTGCCGATCAGTAGTAACTATGAGCAGATCACGCAAGGCTCCTTCATCAATATATGATTTTATCACATCATCAGCGGTAAGCTTATAACCAGAATAGACTGTCGTCAGTTGTCCCTCTCTTTCAATCTCCGGCCGTGAACTGGTACCTCCATCATAGATAATGATGAGCGTATGACCTTTTTTACGGGCATAGTCTGCAGCGCGGGTATGAAACCAACGTCGCTCCTTATCAGTGATAATTTTGCGGCCCAGCGCCTGTTTTAAAAGATTATAGCCATCAATAATAATATTCATTTATGCAGCAGTTCTTGCAAAAGTACTAAGGTATGCTTAAACTCAAAGTATATACACAAATAGAAGGTATCTACAAGAAGGCAGGCACGTGGCTCAACTTATTACCATGCGACAGCGCATAAAAGCTGTCGAAACCATAAAAAAAATTACGCATGCAATGCGTCTTATTTCTATGTCGACGCATTCTCGCTTGCGCCATAAAAAAGTGCACCTGGAAAACTACAGAAGCGCTTTTGCGTCATTATGGGGTAGAATACAAGGAATGGTTCGCTGTGAATCTGAAGGTAGTACTAAGGCTGCCACCCATAACCTGATTATACTCATCGGATCACAAAAAGGGCTCTGTGGCACCTTTAATAGCATGCTTTTTAAATACTTTGAAAAAGAACTACAACCTTCTGAATATAATCATTTCATTGCCATTGGTAAACGAGCAATTGATTACTGTACTGAGCATGATATCCCCTTACTTGCTTCATATAATAATTTAAACGCCAATCATTTTGTGGCCATAGCACAAGCCGTGACTGCACTCATTATGGATAGTGGCAGCTCATATGCTACTGTGGTCGTGTACAGCAATTATCAAAAAAGCTTTTTTATACAACGACCCCACAAAACGCTCGTTTTTCCGCTTGCCGAATGCTCTACTCAGGAAAAATCAGATGGTTCTTCAGAATACTTATTTGAGCAATCCCCTGAGGAGCTCAGCACCCGTATCCGTCACTTAATGCTTACTGTGACGCTTGAAGAGATTCTTTTTGAGTCATTGCTTGCAGAACATGCAGCCCGCTTCCTTTCAATGGATTCTTCCACGAGAAATGCCGAGAATCTACTCATAACCATGAAGCTTGAATATAACAAGACGCGTCAAGCAGCAATCACACGCGAACTTACTGAACTCGCATCAAGCTATTAATACCTACTGTACCATAGTTGACGTTGTCCAGCTTATCTGGTCTGTGTTATCACTCTTAAGAGTAACCATATTTTGTATCGTAGTACCCGAAGTACAGTTGCCACGGGTATTGATCGTAAGTTGGCTTATCTGGCCAGAAGCCAAAGATGGATTAGAGAACGTAAGTACTTGTCCATTCTGCACTGGCTGTGACCATCCTTCTCCCGACGCGCTCAAGAAGGTCAAGCAATCTGGTAACGTATCAGTGAGCACCAAGTTGGTTGCCGCAGCACCCCCCGTATTGAGAATCGTAATAAGATATTGAACGGGAGAGCGAGAGCACATCGTCATACGTGCTGTTTTTACCATGCACAGAGATGCCGCTACTTGCACAACCACGGGAGCAGATTGTGTAGTCGCCGAACAGCCATTTCTATCAAAAACAGTAACGGTATAAACGCCTGCATTTACTTCTTGAACATTAGGAATCGAAATGGTGGGATTAGTAGAAGTAAAATTATTCGGGCCAGTCCATTGGAAAATAAAAGGTCCACCAAGCACACTATTGGGATTAGCAACAAGAGAAAGCGTACTACCAGTGTTGACCATCGTTGCTCCGGTAATGGCAACAGTGGGCGCTGGCAAAGTTTGCAATTGAGATACAGCATTAACACTTGTTCCAGCATTATCCATAACTGTAACACTATAGGGTAATGAAGTCGGAGGTTGTGTGGGCTCAGCAGGCGTAATAACTATGTTCTGGAGTGCCGGATTCGTTATGCCCTGACCGTTCCAAAGAAAAGTATAAGGAGGCACGCCACCCGTAACAACCGCACTGAGCGTAATTTGAGTATTTTGACAAGCTAATACTGGCTCGTTTGTAGGATGGATGGTTACTGCCAATTGCTGTGCTATGATTGTATAACAATAGAGCATTATTAGGACGGCAACTGCACGCTCGATAATAGAGAACATTATTTCTTCCTTGTCGCAAATAAAAGTACACAATATAATCAGCTCTTTTTAAATGAACCAAAAAGTGATGCGTAATTGCAAGAATTAGACAAATCTTGAGAAAAGTGCGGGGAGGTGTAAGATGTGTATGGTGGGATCTTATTTCTTGGGTAATCTTGCCAAAAATCAGTGGTCTACACCTAGAACACACACCTTAGTATAATTTTTCCAAAAAGTAGGAGATTCTTTCTGTACATGCTTATTCAATTCTCATTTTTTAACCCATCAAAGGAAATTCTATGCTTCTTGGCCTGTTAATTCTTACTTTTACATTACCTCTGCAGGGTATGGAGTCGGTAAAATCGCTCAAAGATATGCTTTACGCAAACAATCTATCTCCTGAAATTATTACTAAGATAGCACAAGGATTTCATCCAGGTATGCCCTATGAGCGCAAAGTACTAAAAACGACTATGAATACCCACGAATATGCACGCTTTCTTGAGAAAATGTATGCGCATGACCGATTTGAAGGAAGACTATTTTTTAATACTGAGTTTCCACCTTCTTCGCATAAGCTTGATCTTAATCTCTCACCATCATTCAGCATACATGAAAAACTTTCTAGGTACTTAACTCATATACAACACCAAGTATTCGATGCTAGATATAAAATCGCACACTTGCATGCTAGAATCACTAGTTTCAGGATAAAGCCCCTTGCAGAATGGGAAGACCTCGCCAAAGTATATGGGGAGCTCCTTGAGGCGCATCATGACCTTTCCAACAGTTTAAAAAATGAATGCGTTGTTGAACAGCTATTGGGCAAGGCGCAAGGGGACAAACGTGCTGTGGCATATTTGCAGATTGCGCAGGAAAAACTACTGCTTGCTAAAGCTATAGCTGATGAATGTGCCGGTACCTTTCTACCTGATAGCGATACTATATTATATCCTGCGGACAAAGTTCGTATGCATGAAGGCATTTTAGAAATGCTCGGCTTTGCTGGTTATGCTTTAGAAGCCGCTGGAGGAGATCAGGCAAGTTGCCTGGCCGCACACAATACGGAGGAGTTCGTACAAGAGACTGAGACACTACTACTTGAAGAGAAGAGTGAACTTCTGGAATTCGCACAAGAAGAGGAGCTTGAAGAGCTTGCCGCATTACTTGTTGAGGAAGAGGAAGAAGAGGAATACGAAACAGCACACGCTGTTATTGAAGAAGAACGGAGTTAGACCATGCATATCGTTGTCTTAAGTTTATTGATGAGTGTATATAGTTTTTATACTCATGCATCGTATACGGAGGTTGCTCTTACGGGCCCATTGCCACAAGAATCCAGCTGGCAGGAGTATCCTCTTGTGCGTGATGAAAGAGGGGAACCTGGCATTATTGCTATCAATCCCCACGGATCAGATCTCTATGCATTTACCAAGCTATTTACGACGCAAGTAGGCGATGATGGTTTGCACACCTATCGCTTAAGAGGAATAAGGCATTCTCAAATACGAACTTTTGACGGTCGTCTCTTGGATGAACTCCAATATACCGATGATAGGCAAGGTGACTTTGACCGCACCAGCATGGGTGGTTTCAGTAAACATTACTGGGCAACACGTAGTATGTCTGCAGCGGGAGAGCAATTTATTGCTTTTACCAAGCAGGACACCGTCCTTCTTGCAAAAATAACGCTCTCAAATTATGGAACATTGGATGCAACTTACACCTACATAGTCCGTCATTATCAACCGCAAAAGCGGGACATGGTTTTAATAACTCTTAAAAAACAACCTTCTATGGTTAAGGTAAGTCCTTCAGGAGCATATATCGTAATCATATATGCGGTAGGCGAAAGCCAAACCATCTCTATTTTTGAAGCATTAAGCGGAACCTGCGTGCATACGGCGAATCTTGGTGCTGCTTCGATAGAAAAAATAGTTTTTATCGGTGTAGAATGCAAGATAGCCTACCGGAGCACGTATGAGAATCGTGGGCACTATGCCTTTAATTGTGTAACCAAAATTGGCCAGTTTGATCAGTTGGTTAAAGAAAATCTCTTAAAGGATCAGCAGGCTGTAATAGAGCACTATCCTCAAGCTCGTATTTTTCAGAAATGAAGATAAGCCAGTAGCACTCGCTTATATAGATAGTACATTACGCGTTAAACGAGTTGTTCTGTTGAGTGCGCAGGGAATTCCGTTAAAAACAGTTGATATTAAACTCAGTGAAGATAAGCAATCTTATCAATCGAACTTTCTTATTGAACAAAACCATGCGTGGATCATAGATAATGGCCCTCGCTTGTTCATCGCGGGCGTTAGCCTAGAAGAATTTAAAGCACGTCGTGCAGCGAGGGTCGGAAATCTGAGGCACTTACTAGAGCTCGTTCGAAATGGTCAGTCTATCGATATGGAACGTGTCTATCATGATGTATTGGAAGCGTTTACTATACATAAGACTCTTGAGCCACAGGTTTCATCTCTCATTCAATCCTTAGCAAAGAAGGATGCTCGAGGCCTGCTATTTTTAAACAAAAGAGCCCAAACTCCCTTGCATGAAGCTGCTGAGGCAGGCTATTTGGATCTGCTGAGTGCTTTTTTACCTTTTACGCCTGACCTTACCCTACCTAATGTTTACGGAGAAACATTTTTGCATACACTTTTACGCTCGAGTCTACTCAGTGGGCTCATTAAAGACCCTACTATGCTGATAAAGCTAAAGACCCTGTTAACTCAACGATCTGATATGCCGTGGGATATACGAGATAGCCAAGGAAGAACACCCGCATATTGGTTGCATAGCATGGAGAATATGAGTCTCAAAAAGGATCTTCTGCTTGCAAGAGCTCCAGAAAGTTCTTTAAGAGGTCTGTCTCCTGCGGATAAAGAGTTTGTAGAGGAGAGGCTTAAGTTACTCAACTCGGCAGAAGGGGCTCAGACAAAATTCGAGCCACTTTTGTTTTCTGGTGAATCAGATACTATTCGTCTAGCAAAATCGTTGGCTGAACAATCAAAACTGCAGATTTTTGAACCAGAAGAGGATCATCTCTTTGATGAGGTAATCGAAAAGAGCTCAACCATTGAGGATCTCTTTAAAAAAGCAGCAGCGCATGTACTCAATACGGGGCAAGGCTGCATACTCTATCTTGCAGATGTCGGAGATTATAGCTTAGCCAATAAAGGAACAATTGACCCCCGGTGTAAGCGACTGGTAACAGCCCTTAATAATCTGCCTACGGGTATTCTTACCTGTATGGTTACCAAGGATTTTTCGCAGCTGATGGATCGCTTAACAGCCAAATGCACTATTTTGAAAGTAAGACTTTCAGCAAGCGATCGAGAGAAAATTTTGATCAATGCGTGTGATACAGCTTTGTCAGGCAAAATACAGATACAACCACACTTTCTCCAGGCACTCGCTTTTGCTACCAACGGTTGCATTGCTCAAAACCTTGAGCTCATAATAAAACAATGGGTACTTAAAAAAGATTTATCAGAAAAAGCCCTTGCTAACGTCGCGATGAATTATATAGAGCGTAAAGGATTTTCTGACACAGAAAAACGCAAACAGATTGTATTTGATGCCCTCGATATCCAGGCACTTAGTGATTTTATAGGACTAGAAGAACAAATAAGCTATTTGCGCGCTGTTCAACAACAATATATGCAAACCAAAAAGGGAAATTTCGTCCTGGTTTTAACCGGTCCTCCTGGTACGGGAAAAAGTAGTTTGGCTCGCGCTTTCGCTTATGAGGTACGAGCTCGGTTTGCGTCGATGGGAGCCACAGAATTTCGCAAAGGTATTGTTGGTTCTGGAGCTGCCGCTGTAAGAGAATTTTTTACCTCATTGGCGCTGGATAATGATCCATTAGTGGTCTTTGTCGATGAAATAGATATGCTAGGTGGCAGGCATGTGGAAAATCAGGGTCGTGAAGATACCGCAACTCTAGCGCAGATATGGCTTTCTGCTGACGTCTTTCTAAAAGAAGGAAGAGGTATAATTATTTTTGCAACCAATAGTCCAGATTCCATTGATCACGCTCTGAGAAGTCGTGCCCACACTATAAGCATCCCCCTACCGGATGGCGAAGCACGAGTCAAATTGGTTGAACATATCATAAAAAAGAATGGCTACACCTCGGTTCTTCTCCCATCTGCGTGGGATCTGGCGGCAAAAACTGAAGGGTTTTCAGCAAGGGATTTGTTCAAATTATTTGATAGGGCGCTTCTTAAAATGTATGAGCGAGGTGAAACTGTTTTATCAATGCATCATGTAGAAGCTGCTTTGGAAAAACTGCGTAGTGAGATTGGTCAGCAACAAGAATTAACCAGATAATATTTCACGTCAGTTATGCTCTGCTGCTGAAACTCACAAACTAACTATTGCCAATAATGAGAGGGATAAATGTACTATCTTCCAAAGTTTTCTGTGCAAAGACAAGGCTTGCGATAACATCCTCTTCCGAAATTCTGGTATACTGGGCTACAATCTCTTGAGGAGTCATACCGTCTGCCAGAAGTCCGAGGATATGAACAACAGTTACTCGCGTACCCTTAACTACTGCTTTCCCCACCATCACCTGAGGATTTATCTCAATGCGTTTAAGCAGTTCTTCTTTTTCCATACGTGCCTTTCTATCAATGATACTCTACTTAGGATACCACAAATTAACTTGTATAGGCAATTCATTGATTTTTCTAGCTTCTAGATAGCCCAGAAATAATTTTGTTGTCATTAAGAAAATGCACTATAGAGGATGGATTATAAACGGTGAGAGGAACTTCTGAAAATATGTAACCATTGTACAAATTGCAAACTTTATGAATCAGCTGCTCCAAAGTTTCGTTGTCTTGTCGAGCAATCTCTTGCAGATGATCAGAAAAATTGTCAATAAGCTCTGCTTCAGTACACCCAACGAGCTGAGCCGCTTCAGCTTCATACGAAATCTTATTTAATATGCCGTGAATACCCCATGGCTTTCCAAGCGCTTTTAAGCCGTGGTAGTTCAATCCCCAAAAACAGCTCTTTAAGCGTTGAGATAAGAAGCGATTTACCAAAACGGCGTGGCCTCGATAAAAAGAAATAACGGTCGCCTCCTTTAAAAAGGTCATAGATATAGCGTGTTTTATCAACGTATATATAGTCTTCTTGAATCATGCGTGAAAAAGTGCTGATATCTGTAGGTAGTTTCTTCACAATATACCCTATTAAACGCTCGTAATTACGACAAAGCATACCATATATATTTTTTTATAAAAGACTCACTCATAGTTATTCTGCTGATAGAAAGTCTTGCAAAATTACAAAGTTAATAGTATCCTGTCACTGTCATACCTGTCAAATGCTTACTCCAAACGTCATGATAAATCTTTAGTGTGTGCGATAAGCTGGTGGCATCATTTCGGAAATTGCTTTTTAAGAATCATTGCAAAAGCAAGGAAACCATAAGAAAGCAGGAGTTAGCAAAAAGAAAGAGTATAAAAAGCTATTTTGCTTGATCAATTGCTACAGTAAGGAGAGTCCATGAAGAAAAATATTTATACAATATTCGCTGTTATTTTTTGCATACCATTCTATAGCATGCCTTGTGCTGCTAGTGGGCCTGTCAAGTTGCTTCAAACTATTAATGCGGGCAATTTTCCATCCTCAATTGCGTTTGCACCATCAGGTATGATTGCCGCGGTCACCAATATGAGTGATAACACCGTAACAGTCTTTAGTGTTGATGGGGCAAGTGGAAAGTTTACAGAGATACAAACCATACAAACTGGCACCTTTCCTTCATCGATAGCATTTGGTCCCTCTGGTACCATGGCAGCAGTTACAAACTCTTATGATAATACGATTGCCCTTTATAGCGTAGATACAGTGTCCGGGCAATTTAGTCCTCTTAATGTGATCGCTGCTGGGCATGGTCCTCAGTGTATTGCGTTCTCTCCTTCGAATACAAGTGCAGCTGTCGTAAATGCATATGATGATTCTATAATTGTTTATGCAATCCAGGGTAATTCATTAACAGCTATTCAGACGATCGCAGCTGGCTTCAATCCTACTTCTGTTGGCTTCGCTTCTTCCGGAGCTATAGCAGCAGTAACAAACTTTCTTGGTGGAAGTGTAATGACGTATAGCGTAGATAGCACTAGCGGACAGTTTTCGCCACTTCAAAGTATACCATCGGGGTCCACGCCCCGTTCTATTAATTTCTGCAGTAGTAAAACTTCCTCATTTGGTACAATTGCTGCGGTTACTGATGAGTTTGGTGGTAATATACTCATTTATGACGTTAATTGGGTAAACAACCGATTCACGCTTCTGCAAACTGTTGCGACTGCAACTGCGCCCTGGTCTATCGGCTTTTCTCCCTCAGGGAAATTAGCTGCTGTTAGCAATACTTTTGGCACTATGCTTTCAGTATATGCCATTAAACCCTCAGGTCATTTTGTTCAGCTTCAAATACTCCCTATAGAGGGACGGCCTTTCGGCCTTGCATTTTCACCTACAGATAGCATCATTGCTGTAACGAATGTAATTAACAATACTGTAATGATCTATGGGATACAACCATAAGCAAACTTTACTAACGATTGGGCGATTTATGTTTCAGCTAAAGCATTCCGCAGTTTTCATCATTCTTATAAGTATATCAAGTAGTTCTGCATCACCTACATTTTTGGAATCAAAGAGCAGTGTAACATCTGCTCCCTTCAAAATAATACAAACAATTGATAGTGATGCAAGTCCCAGTTCGATTGCTTTTTCTCCCTTGGGAAATCTTGCGGCATGTGCTAACTATAATGGGCAAGTTACGGTTTATGCGGTAAATGAATCTGGAAACTTTACTTTGCTTCAAAAAATTAGCGCTGGCAATGGGCCTTATTCTATTGCTTTTTCACCTGACGGCAGTCTAGCTGGGGTGGTGGCAAATGAGGAGCAGGGGACCTTGTCAGTTTACCAAATAAATACCGTTACAAAACTATTCGAGCCTTTGCAAACACTGAAATGTGGCAAAAACCCACAATTTTTTGCTTTTTCGCCAACAGGTAATCTTGCTGTAGTTATAAATAACGATGCGCTTACAAATAATCTGATAATCTTTAAAGTCGATCAAACAACGAAGCAACTGACGCCTATTCAAAAGCTTAGCACGGGAGCAATGGCCTCTTCTATTGCGTTTAATTCTGGTGGGTACTATGCAGTGGTTGCAAACGGTGGTGCTCAGAACATCATTTTGTACGGTATTAATGACACCGCACCAAGCCCATTCACTCAAATTAAAGTAGTGCCGGCTCAAATAGCAAGTGCAGCTACCGCTTATGTGCCTAAAGCAAATATCGTTGTTGCCGCAAACGAATTTTATAATAATATTCTTGTGTATGATCCCAGTCTTAATCTTCTTCAAACTGTACAGTCTGGGAGAGCTAATGCTATAGCCATTTCTCCCCAGGGCACACTTGCCGCAGTAACAAATTCATACGACGGTATTGTAACTATTTACACCATTTTTCAAAACACGTTTACGCCATTGCAAGTTATCTCAGGCGGGTATGGTTGCACTTCAGTAGCATTTGCTCCCTCAGGATCGT
>PRDV01000062.1 GCA_003174035.1 Candidatus Babelota bacterium | reverse complement strand
TTTGTCCGGATGTTTTTTTGAAAAAGTACCGTACTAACTTAAGAAATTCTTCATTGTGCATGGTATCTTTAGCAGCTGCCATCACAATGGAAAGTCCTTTTAACGGGCGTTGGTAATGAAGTAAGCGGATACCTAAAAGAATGTTTTTAAAGGCATCTATATTACATGCGGTATCAAGAAGTACTGAAGGTTTTTCTTTATCAAGTGATTGGAATCTTCCAGGAAGTTCGTTAAGTTCATCCTTCCAAAATTGCTCGAGCGTCTTTTTTGGCTCAAGTTCAGCTTTACGTTTCGCTTCAAGTGTAGGACGGCCACGAGTTCCTTTTTGCTTGCTGAGCAAGCTATCGGAGGTAATGGTAACGCCTTTATTGTAATGGCGTTCAATAAATGTTTGCGCGAGTCGTTCAGCAAGAGCGGCACAACGTCCATGAAGTTGTTCAAATGGATACGCAAGAGGCGCTAATTTTCGGATAGGCATTGCCCAGTGACCGCCTTGTGCATCTGTAAGATCATTCATAAGTTGCAAATTGTTTTTGCTTTGATCGCCGGAAACAACCCAGGTATCTTTTTTGACAATGCCCATTACTTCTTTAATAAGGGGCACAAGTTGCTCTTCTGAGGTATAAATGTCTGAGGAAGTCACACGAGTAACCGTAGCAGCAAGTGCATTACAAATATTGGTAGCATCGAATGCACCACCAGCAAGAACTTCCATGACAGCAACATCAGCTTTTTGGTCAATAAAATAGAGCAAAGCCATCATAGTAAGAAGTTCATGGCTATATGCTTGTATATTAAGCGATTCTGCCATATTAATAACGTCATTGCCGATCTCTGCAAATGTTTTATTCGAAATAGTTTCTTGATTGATAGCAAGGCGCTCATTATACGTGAGAATATGAGGAGACGAAAATGCGCCTACTTTGAGCCCTTCTGCTTTTAATAGTTTTGCAGCCAAATGTATAGTGATACTTTTGCCGTTGGTACCCGCAACAAGAAGAGCGGGTATTTTGGAAGAAGGGTTGTCAAAGGCTGCATCCAACTTCTTTATACGGTCAAGAGTTTTGCTGGTCTCATTGACTGACCAATGAGCATCCAGGTACTCAACTATTTCGTTGTAGTTGCGCTGTTTCGCCTGAGGCGAAGTCTTTGATATAGATTGTCTGCGAATATCCATTCGGGATTCTCCAGATTTATAAGTGTTTTTGAAAAATTTTTAACCTGTCACATCCTCTTATTTTCACTCAGTTTAACAAGGAAAAGTATTTATGTCAAAATATGCATTCCACTTTTTGCTATCAAAGTTTAAATTGACAAAAGTCCAAAAACAAAGAATGATATGGATTGCCGCATTACATCGTCTTGACGAAGACTCTTTTACCTGGTTAAATAGTGGCATGAAATAATAAAAAGTAGAAGTTTTCTATTGATATTAATAATCGAAAGGGTCCTTTATGTTTAACAAAAAATTTTCGCTCAAAGTTGTACAAGGGTTTACGCTTGTCGAACTTATGGTGGTGATTGCAATCATCGCCTGTCTGACTATGGTATCGCTCCCGGGTCTTTTAAAATTTCTTGCTAAAGCAAAGCGCTCCGAAGCGTATCTCTATTTGCGTACGCTTGCTCAAGCGCAGAAATCCTATTTTATTGAGCATGGAACGTATACCAAAAATATTGGTGGCTCTTCCGGACTCGGTTGGCAGCCCGAAGGCACGTTTAATTATAGCTACGGTTTTCCTGATGGTGCTGAAGGTGAAGGACATTTTACCGGGCAATTGAAGACATCGCCAGCATTGCTTTCCGGTGCATCGGTATCGCGCACAGGGTTTACGCTCTATGCGGCTGGGCAAATTTATGGTGATAAACCCGATATCATTTCAATTGATGAGAAAAACGTGATCAAAATTGTAAGTGATGCGCTTACTGAATAACTTGTTCAGCAAGCGCACAATATCTTCTTTGATTAACGCTCAGTCATGTATAAGTTCATACGCCAGTGCCTGCAAACCCTGCGGTAATTGAGCAAGGAGCATATGTTGATTGACCTTATTGCTTTCTTCAAGAGCCCCTGCCAATAAAATGAGATCCCTCGCTGACAGTGAGGTATAGAGTTCCTGTTTTTGCGTGAGTACTCCCAGATTAAGGATACCCTTTTTTCTGGATTGATATCCGATCTTGAGGGTAACATTATCGATGAAGGTAAGGCTTACAACGGGGTCGCCATCAATATTGATAGTACACAAGAGTGCATTCCAAGGATCCATAACGCTGACTCGTTCGTCATCTGCTTTTGCAATTATGCCGTACTCATTGATGCTTGAAATTATATCATCACTCGGTTCAAGCTGAGGAGATTGGTGATCTTCAGGAAGGGCAGCAGGTTGTTCTTCTTCATAGGGTAGTGTATAGAAGAGGGTGGTTAGTTTCTCCTGCGAAGTTACTATCGTTTCTTTGACGATGTCTTCAATGATCGGATCGAAGCTCCTGGAAGCAGATTTTTCCTTGCCAATGATATCTTTTTTAAGTCGTGCAGCATAGGCGATCACCAATTGTTCAAATATATCTGAAACATCAGTTTTGTGTGCTGTTTCAATAAGGGGCATCAATTGGTCTGCAGTAAGGTGCGTAAGCATGTTTTGTAGTTCTTCTTTGTTTTCTTCCTGCATGAGTTGCGTAAAGAGCTGTGCTTTTTGAGGTGATGCAACATGGGCAGCAGTCAAAGCAAGTACCTGTTTGCTGATGATCTCTATGCCCTCTTTGACGGCATCAAGTTGGGGCGTTAATGATTGTATTATAGCACGTTCCTCTTTAGCTTCTTTTTCAAATGCTGCGCGAGCCTCAATGAAAGCCTTTTCTTGTAATATAAAGTCATCAATAGGTTTACCCATAATAAAGTGCACTATCCAAGCAGCATCATGCTTGAGTGCTGGCGGAAATGCTTCATAGGCGGCTATAATAGCTGATCGGGGTGTGGAATCTTTTTCAAGAAGCTCTATGAATTGATTAAAAAGGAGGTTTTCTTTAAGAGCCGCTAATTCTGCATCCCAGAGATCTACTATGGTAAGACCTTTTGCCTGTAGTTGTTCGTTAGCAACTTCTTTGGTGTTTTGGCTCATCATGGCATAGGTATCTATAGCAAGCCTTCGTTGTGCGGTATTTGAGTTTGTGCCGAAAAGATTCGAGATGCAGTCCATGAAAATACGTAAATGAGCGCTATTCAAAATTGGTTGCTCATGGTAATTGGCAAGAGCACTGGCGGTTGATTTCTTGATTTCCATGCAATAGGCGTTTGACAGGGACAGTAAACTAATTGCAAGTACTTTTTTCATAAGGGTTCCTTTCTGAAAAGATTATTTTTTTCAACATAGTGAGCGTAAAGAACTTATAGCAGGCTTTATTCTTTATGTCAAATAAAAAAGAAGTATCGCTCTCGCAATGGTGTTTGTTTGCATTGCTTTCATTGAGCCTTCCTGATATTATTTTTTTTGAAATTGGCTTTTGTGGATAACTTTAAAATCGTCAATGGAGGATTTTTGTATGCAGAAGAGAGTATCATGCATCTTTCATGGGTACTTTTTAGTGCTTTTGATTACCATTGCTCAAATAGCTGGCAGTATAGAGGCTTCCGAAAGCATTATCGTGCCTGAGCCTTCTTTATTAGATGAAACGCTTATTAAGGCTGTCAGAAATAGGGATATATCTTGCCTTGCGATGCTTCTTTCTCGATCAGATACATCGCGGAAAGATGCTCAAGGTCTTACTCTTCTGCATTGGGCTGCATATGCGGGGGATAAGGATGTATTTGCACTGTGTGTGAAAGCAATTAAAAGCGAACTTAAAGACGATGCATTTCTTGCGTATATTAAGCAAAGAGTGTTGGGGCCAATTTTAATGGCGACCATTCGGACAGAATATAGTGGAGAGGGTAATTTTACCGGAGTTTGGAGCCCTGATGGCCAAAAAATATTGATAAGATCGAGTTTTGAAACATGCTCGCTGATGGATAAGGAAGGAAAATTACTTTCAAAGATAATAATACATCCCAATGACCATCTTATCAAAACAGGAAGGGGGGAATATAGCGATACGCAATTACGGATAGAGATTATTTCAGGAATCTGGAGTGAAGATGGCCGATACATAGGAATTTACAGTGATATATGGAGGGTTTGGTCGATTTCAGATGGTGAATATAGTGATTTGCGATTCGAGAAGGAGAAAATAGGGGCTAGAAGATTAACAACATTTGATGTAACTGGACGCAAGGTTGGCTCGTTGCCACCAGCTGCTACACGGTGGTTCGAGTTGTATTGTGGGCAAAATGATCAATTAATTGCCTCAGTGAAAGACCAAATTGCTTTAATTGTTTTTGATGGTAGGCGTGAAGAATTAAGTATGGTTAGGGAAACTCCAACATCAAAAGCATTGTTGAACCAATATGCTGCTTTGTCTATTTTTGACCCGGTTGGTTGGATTATCGAAATGCCATTTAATTTAATTGATCGTTTAATCGTTCAGTCTTCTGCTAAAAGCATAACAATAGAGTCGTTAGCTCTTTCATCGGATGGAAAATCTGTGTTAATGGGTACGCGTGATCATTGCGCGCGAATCTGGGCTGAGGGAGGATGTATTTTTGATTGGCTCATCAGAGCGGTGATGAACGGTGCAGATATAGAGCTCATTGAATTGCTATTTCAAGAAATGGGACCCGATGTTTCATTAGAAGGATGTTGCTCACATTCGCTCCTCATCGACCTACTAAATCAGCTGAGATTATGTTCTTTTAAGAAGAAAAGAATTACTGAGATATTAAAACTAATCGTACCTCGCATGGGTTTCGCGCTATGATAATGAACGCGAGTTATGAGAATCAAAACAATATCCTATAGTTTCCATATTTTACCTTCATGGAGGATGGCAGTTCTCATCTTTTCTGGAATACGATTAAAATCTACAACATCTATATGATGGATTATGTTAGAAGCTTGCAAAATGCTATGAGCCTCATCAAGAGCGACTCTAGATAAAGGAACTCCGCTATCTACAGCAATATCGATATCAGAGACCGGAGAATTTGTTCCTCGAGCACGTGAACCAAAAAGATAAATCTTAGTATTTAGCATTAGTGCTGAAATCAGGCCAACTATTTTATTGTGATCTTCGATCTTAATTTCTTTCATGCGAGCCCGCTTAGGTGCTGATCATATCTACAGTTTAGTTTAAGTATAGTGTATCCGATTATATATTTCAAGAAGTCAGCCGCCAGCAAAAGAACCAATCAACAAGCTTGTGTTCACGTGAAACACACTAGTGCTCATGGTCCCAGAAGTACTTTTATAGTAAAACATGGATCGTTATTAGACAAGTAAAGAAGCCCAATAACATGCATAAATGCCCATATTTTACAAAAAAAGGAGGTTGTAGGTTTTCAATATGTCGATCTAAAAGTCTCCTTTGGATATTTAAGAGTTCAAATGGGATCCGTTCGAAGCTTTGGTGTACTTCCGGATTTAAGCGAAAAAAAGATCCAATGATCGACCCATTACTCTCTTCACGTGTTTCTGAAGAGCCACTTAAGAGGGCCAGAGTTGAGCTTAAGTTTGCCGCATTGAGTCGTAAGGGGAAAAATTTCTCATTTATGATATATTGTAGCCGTCGTATTTCATCGGTTATTTCCCCGTCTTGATATAAAACCATAAGTCCTTCAATTATAAAGCACAGTCCTAACAGCCGCCGAGCAGTAGATACGCTTATAGGGGCTAAACTGTTAATCGAATCAATAGCATAATTAATAATTTTTTTCAAAAAGATTATTTGTAGTCCCTTTAAAATTCGCAAATATCGCTCAATTTTCGGATTTTCAGTGTCTGGAAGGTCTTCTGCCTTCAAATGTTCTACAAGGAGCCACAATGCGTTACCAAAAGATCTTGTAAATTGCTGCTCTGGCAGGAAGTTGTCAAGACAATTTCTTATTACATCAATATTCACGCGTGACAGATAGCCCTGATGAACGGCAACATGTAATAAGCTACGCATTTCTTCGTTTGTGAAAGGAAAAATGTCTTTCAATTTTTCCCTTAAACGCCCGCTACGTACATCGCCGAGGGTCAGGGGTAAGAGCTCGGAAATGGCTTGCAGCACGACACGTGTGCGTATTTTCTCTGGCTCAAATAACTCATTACATATTTCCACCGCTAAGTCGGAATTTATAAATCGTTCCAATACATCATTTAATCGATGAATTGTTTCATTGTCCAGGTGAAGCATAACAATATCAAGGAAGGATTGATATCGATCATCAAGAGTGATTTTTAAATTTAGCTGCGCTCTATCAAGTCGACTCAACGGCTGGCGGCAGATTGTACATTTGAGTATATGGTCATTGCTGACAATAAGCAAGGATTTGTAAAAATTTTCAAGACATTGCTTGTGAGTTTTGTGACGGCATTCGAGTTTGATTGATTCGCTTTGCAAATCGTCATACTCGGTTAAACAAATTGAGCAAATGTCTACGTTAGCTGTAGTTATTTGTTTTTGCTTGGCCGTCGTCGGAATAGATTTTTCCTTAGCATCATTGAATTTAAAACTTGGTTGTTGCAAGATTAGGTGGGCAATTTTATGATAACCTTTTTTTTGCGCTATGCTAAAAGCCGTTCTTCCTTGATGATCACATGCGTTAATATCTACATTTGGATAGCGCAAGAATTCGAAAACTTCGTTGTAATCGCCTAATTCAACGATTGCCATAAGAGGTGTTCTACCTTCAGCATCTTTCTTATTAATTACTCCCTCAGAAGAGCTTTCTGATGTCAGCTGATGTTCTTCAATGTCTGATGTACCACTAATCTCCTGTGCTCTGTCTTTTTCCATGCCTAAGGATGCCGTTGACGATAGAATTAAACTAAGCATGATAACAATTGATGCAAAACTTGTACCATAAATCTGCATTTCTAGACTCTCCCTATTATATTGTGCTCATTCAATAACGTCAGTTCGACTTAAGAATTTTACCCAACGTAGTATTGAACAATGAAACTAACCAATATTTTCTATTATCCGTATAAATTTTGCAAGCAATTTGAGCAGTTAGCTTGGAAACGATATCTAACGGATGTTAAAAATATACGATGTTGTAGGTAAACGAATCGATTTTGAGCAGAGAGGATGTTTTTAAGCGATTATATAAAAAAGAAGCTTTGGATAGCCTTTTGAAAGAAGACGTAGATTATGGCACCGCAAGCAAGCCAGGGACCAAAGGCAATCACAGGTGAACTTTTTTTGTGTAGGTAGAGCTTGGTCAGTCCTAGCATGGTGCCCAACAATGCTCCCAGAAATAGTGAGGTCCATACACCCAGCATGCCGGTAAATGAACCGATCATAGCCAGCAAATCAAGATCTCCCTGGCCCATGCCTTCTATTTTTCTTACCCTATAGAAAAAATAAGCGACAAGCCATAAAAGTGCATAGCCAAATAAGGTAGCTAGTATGCTCTCTGTAAGCGTAAGGGGTAAGTGTTTGCTAAGCGATAAACCCCAGCCAACAGGAATCATGCCCCAGGTCATAGCACGTGAGATGAGCATCAATTCAAAATCGGTGCGTATAGTGACAATGAGCGCTGAGAAAAACAGTCCATAGCCAAACCAATACTGAGGATCGATAAAATGTATGAGTAACACAAAGAGCAGTGCGGTTAAGATCTCAATAAAAGGGTATAACAGTGAGATGGGTGTTTTACAGGTACGGCATTTTCCTCGAAGGATTATCCATGAAATGACGGGAATGAGGTCATACCAAGCAAGGTGTGACGTACATTTTGTGCATGCGGAGCGTTTGAGCAGACTTTGCTCACGTACTAGGCGATAAGCAACTACATTTAGAAATGAGCCCCAAAGAAGAGAAAACAGAATGACAATAAGGATCCAAATAGTTACTCCTTAGTTTTAACTTGTTCTAGTAGCTCTTCAATGCGCTGTTGCTTTTCATACGCTTTATCAAATTTAAATACCAGTTCTGGGGTATAGCGTGCTGCTATAGAACGGGCTAAGGCTTTACGTAGGGATGGTTTATACAAGGTTAAAATAGGAAGAACCGTGTTAAAGTAATCTTCTCCCTGTGGTGTATAAAAAAGCACCGTACATAATCCCTTATCTGGGGATAGCTGGACGCGATTGACTACAACTCCTTGAAGACGACTATCGTCCAGAGTTGCTTCTAAAAAAAGTTGGGCAATTTCTCGAAAGAGGAGAGATTCTTTTTGTGCACGTTTTATAGCTGAAACCGATGAGGTCATGTTACGAAACGCGTGAAGATGCCATACGTATCCAATTTTGTTTAATTGCGCGTAATAACTTTTTACGCCGTTTTTGCGTAGGAGCTTCGTAATAAACGATGCGCTTCATATCGCGCACTACGCCTTCTCTTTCTATCTTTTTCTTGAATTGTTTGAGTGCACGCTCAATGTTATCGTGAACATTGATAGATACGTTAGCATTTTTACTCATGCGACTTTCAGTCCTTTCTGTAAGCAGAGCTTTTCATTTTTTACTCTATGAGTATACCATTTTTCTGCCAATTGTCCATAGTGACCTGGGTGAAATTCGCCAAAGGCAAAAAAAATGGCCATTATCATGAAAGATAATGGCCTGAAATTAATAGACAAACGAAATGGTACCCAGCACAGTACTTGATTTATACGTATGCCTCTGCCTCACAGGCGCTTGGAACACAATGCCGATCGAAAAATTATCTGAAAGATCAAAATTCGCACCAAAGTTAGCAATATGCGATTCCCATTTCGTGAAACACTCAGCTCTTTCAACGTCAAAGCCCGTTTCGAAATAAATCGAATCCTGTGGGATAAAGGAGCGGCATATCTTAATATCATCCTGCGCATGGCTTATAACCGAATATTCTGCCCAGAAAGAACTTAAAGGTAAGAAGTGATAGGCATGGATACCAATATTAGCATGCCATGTAGGCCCTGGGCGATAGGTTACATCAGCGGCATAGGGAAATAACCCACTTTCCTTAACGTTCGTTGGTAATCTGAAATTACAAATGTCTCGCTTAAAGAAATAGGCAAATCCAGCTGCAAAGGT
>PRDV01000003.1 GCA_003174035.1 Candidatus Babelota bacterium | reverse complement strand
TTTCTTTGTGCAGCACGCATAAGTATCGCCGAAGGAGATGAATCAGAAAAGATCTGTTTTGTACGCATAGCCATAACCAGTGGGCAGAAAAGTAGCCAACTCAGCGCAATTTTTGTAAAAAATGAAATCATGATGAAACCTTCAACTGTTAGAAAGATAATTGTTTATGTTAATTGCTCATTATTATTAATTATAAAAATGCAAAAAGGAATGTCAAATAAATGATGTAATCGATTGGCTTTCTCTTAAATAACCTGGTATGCTGGTACCCTAGCAGTTAAATGATGTATACGAAAGGAACCCTTATGAAGCATCATAAAATTTCGCTGATGACGGCTATATTGATGAATATCAATATCATGGTTGGCTCAGGTATATTGATTGGTCCCGGAATCATGGCTGGAATTGCCGGCAATGCGAGCTTTTTATCCTGGTTTGTTGTCGCATTGCTCTTCTTGCCGATTGTTCTCAGTACGGTACAAATGAGTAGAATGTGTCCAGGAGCGGGCGGATTTTATGCCTATGCAAAAGAAGGTTTAGGTAAGACGGCGGGTTATTGGAGCGGTTGGATGTATATTACGGGATATACTTTCTCTGTTGCGGTTGAAGTGCTTGCCTTGCGGCAGACCCTTCTTGCTGCATTAGGACCTGACTGGCATTGGTTTACCAATAATCCACTCCTTTTTAACGCAGTTATAATTGGGTCTATCATAGCGCTTAATATGTTGAGTTTAAGGCTCTTTAGTCAGCTTTTAAATTCCTTAACTATTTTTAAAATCATTCCACTGGTGGTATTGATTGCGCTTATTCCTTTTATTTTGAATCCATCGTTTACTATTACCTCACATGAAATGAGTATGGTACCTTATTCATTGCCGATGGCTATTTTTGGTTATTTTGGTTTTGAGTACTGTTGTTCCATAAGCCATTTGGTGGAAAATAGTGAGCGTAATGCTCCGCTTGCCATCCTTATCGGCTTTTTTGTGACTGTGCTTATTTATATGCTCTTTCACTTTGGGGTATTAAATCTTATGGGTGCGGAAGCGTTAACGAAGCTTGGTGCGCCAGCATATGCTGATTTTATTACGTTGCCTATACCTTATATTAAGGCTTTATTGAGAATTATTATACCGATTGCTTCGGCACTGACTATCTATGCCACTGCAAATGGTTTACTCAATGCTAATGCCGTTATGCTCCATTCAATGGCACAGGAAAAATTGTTTCACTTTTGGCCGACGCTAGCGCAGGTAACCAGCTCACATCGTCCGTGGGTTACGATTATTCTCCAGGGCTTAGTAGCATTTTGTATCGTCATGGCATTGCCTAATATTTCGGTCGTAGGTAGCTTGGCGATCTTGGGAGTATTCTTGTCATTCATACTGCCTTTTATTTCGCTTATAAAAGTGCAACAAAGAACCGGAAAAACCGGTAAAGTTCCGCTTACGGTGCTCGCTTTGATTATAAGTATAGGACTTGCTATGTATGCTATTTACACGTTAGGTGACACCCTGGCACAGCATCTGCTATGGACGTTGCCATTGCTTGCGTTACTCGCCGTAGGAGCGCTCATGGCTCGCCCGGATTAAAGTAATTAAAGTGATTTTTGAGGTGGTTGTTCTTCACGAGCAACCACCTTTTCTGTTACTTTAGTGGGTTTTTTGGGTACGAACAGATGCTTCTTCATGAGCACTGAAAGTTGTTCAGCCGTGATTCCTTGCATTATTTTGCCCTGAATGACGAGATCAAAATTACGGGTTAAGGGATTCACCTTAAATATAAGCGCATCTGTTTTTGCTGTTATAAACAGAGCATGCTGCTTCCATGGGTGTAGATGAGCAACTTCACTGCTGACCCAGGTTTCATCAATATGCGTTCGCCAGCTTGCGTTTATAGCAACCAATTTTCCTTGTTGATTTATCCAGATCATGTGATCATTACCAGGTATCTGCTTTTCAAGCAGGATATCAAATACATCCCGCTTTAATTCAGCGTAAATAAAGTAAGGCGCATGAATAAGCGTTTTTAAAAGATCCGCCCGCTCAATCACCAGCATGATTTCCTTGTGGCGATTAAGGGCCATAAGACAGCTTTTTATGAGCTCATCAACCCAGGGATTTGTGTCATGGTGGGGTACGGTGTTTTTTGCGATTTTTACATACTGCTTCTGGAGCGTTTCCTGGTGGAAGATAATAAACAGAAGCGCAATGACGGGAGAGGAAAGAAAGAGGGTAAAGCGAATGACTGGTAGATCGGCAAAATAAGCCCCAAAAAACACCGCGCAGTATACGTAAAATCCAAGCATGAGGTTGCGTTCGGTATCCTTTTTTAGCCATAAAAGGATATAGTAGATAATCGTTGAGAAGAAGAGTATTTCAACAGCATCTTTAACTGAGACTATTCCCGTTATATAATGAAACCAGGCTAAAAATGGAAAGGTCATGGCTAATTCTCGCGTTTGTAAGTAAGCATAGTATGCTTCGTATGCTTAGTTTATTTGGACAATAGTGTCTTGTTTGGCTATCCTATGAAAGATAATCAATGGCATGAGTAAAAACAAGTATACCAAAAAGAAAAGAATATATGGAAAAAAATCTGAAACAACCAGTCGCGTTAACGGGTGATAGACCAACCGGCCCTCTTCATCTTGGCCATTATGTAGGATCGTTAGAAAATAGAGTTCGCTTGCAAGAAACGCATAAGCAATACATTATGATTGCAGATGTACAGGCACTCACGGATAATTATGAGCATCCCGAAAAGGTGCGAGAAAATGTACTGCAAGTTACCTATGATTATCTCGCGGTAGGCATTGATCCAACAAAATCAACGATATTTATTCAATCGATGATCCCAGAAATTGCAGAGCTGACGATCTTTTATCTCAATCTTGTTACGGTTAATAGGCTCCGCCGCAATCCGACGGTGAAGGCTGAAATTCAGCAAAAAGGCTATGAAGAAAATGTCACTGCCGGGTTTCTCTGTTATCCAGTAAGCCAGGCGGCTGATATTACCTTTATAAAAGCCCAGATCGTGCCGGTCGGGGAAGACCAGCTGCCGATGATTGAGCAAACGAACGAGATTGTTCGTGCCTTTAATCGTATTTATAATACCAACGTGTTAGTTGAAGCCACTGCGCTGGTTCCACCCATTGCCCGATTGCCTGGTACTGATGGCCAAGCAAAAATGGGCAAGTCGCTCGGCAATGCGCTCTATCTTTCCGATCCTTCTGACGTGGTTGCAAAGAAAGTTATGGGCATGTACACCGATCCCTTGCACTTAAAAGTAACCGATCCTGGTCGTATTGAAGGAAACACCGTGTTTGCCTATTTAGATGCATTCGATCCAAGAAGAGATGAAGTTGCTGAGCTCAAGGAACAGTATCAGCGAGGCGGACTTGGTGATGTAGTCCTCAAAAAGCGATTGATCGACGTGCTTGAGGCATTCCTCACGCCTATTCGGCAGCGCCGCGCAGAATATGAAAAAAATAAAGACTATGTAGTGGGCGTTTTAAAAGAGGGTGTTGATGTTACCAGAGCGATTGCCCGCGAAACAATGGCGCAAGTAAAACAAGCAATGAAACTCGATTATTTCTAGGACTGTTTCCCGCATTTCTAGAGCTATTCTTGTAAAATGAGACGCTTCTTAGGTACCCTAAGATCAAACGCTATTCATCAAAGGATATCTATGGAGCACCGTACCCCTGCTGGAAAAAAAAATCGTTATACGTTTGCCCTCATTACAGGGTTGTTAGCTGCTATTCTTTTTGTTGCTATTATCGTCAAATTTCTTTCGCAAGCACGTGTTGCTAATGATGATATGATTGCTCAGCAGATACAGCAGCTGCAGGAAATTTTTAAAAAAATTAATGATACTGCTGGCATCATCGGCTTTCGTCATAAAAAACAGTACGTTGATTTTTTGACGGTAAAATCATTTGAAGGTTCAGAAGTGGGACCCATGAATCTTGAGCGACCGCAAAAATGGCAGGGTCCCTATCTTCAAGAGAATCTTACCGCGAATGGCAAGGAGTATCAGATTATAGGTACCAAAAAAGGCTTTTTTATTGTTCCTGGTGATGGCGTGAAGCTCGCCAATGGCAAAGTTGTTGGCAAGACCATAACGATTGATTTCAACACTGATATTGAAGCGCTTACGCGCGATCCCAAGGCGCTGTTAAGCGGTGATAAGGCGCTGGCCGCTCATATAACAACCTACCAAAATCCGCTAGAGGCTCTTGCCAAAACTGATCTGTTGGGGGAAAATGTTGAAGGGGAATATTGATCGCTGCAGCGGTAATAATTCAGAAAACTTTCGAAATGATTGATAAATATCATTTTTTCCCGTAAAGCTCTGGCTTAAGCTCTTCTAGCGTATATGATTTCTGCTTTTTAGCTTTTCTTTTGCTTATGATTTCATAGTCATAGATATCTTCAATTTTATCGAGGAGCATCTCTTAATCCTTTTTTTTCAGAATTACTTGTACTTCCTGTCCATTGCTATCATAAATAAATTTTGGTGTGACTTTTGTCATAGTTTTTCTCACTCAGTTGAACTCCTTATTTTTTAAGCTCATATTTATTTTATCATTAATTGTTTTTAAACACCAATATAAGCAATACAAGGAGAGTATTAAATCGAAGATCCTACCTTTTCAGTTAATAAGTTTTGCATGAGCTGGAGATAGGGTTGAGGAGATTCCCTATCTAAGAACACTGCTCTTGGCATTCTTTTAGTATCTCCGTCGCTATATACTAGCTCAATAATCGCATCTTGCCGTTCGGTAGGCCGAACGTTGATTGCGATAACTGCTGCCTGATGTAACCGCTCTATCGTTTTGATAACAGATTTTGTTTTCATATCATAGACGCGAACTTCACCCCCGAGCTCGTCATAGCGATTGTTTTCATATCCCGTACCTAGAAGCAAATAACGATCATCGAGCATATTCAACGCGCTGAGAGGGGGACAGGTGATCGTCAATAGAGCTTGGCTTTGGCCGATGTCATATATGCAGAGAGTATGAGTGCCACGTGACCAGCCAGTGATAGCTTTCCCTTCGCCGAAAGCAATTCCGATGCGGTTGCCCGAGAAAAGTTGTATAAGATGGACTTCCTCCCCAGATAGAACAATATCGCGAACAAGATCACCTGTAGCTATCTCCCATACCCTGACTTTGCTATATTTTTTATCCTTGCGATCGATTGCTGCAGCTATATAAGTATCATTAGCTTGTAGTAACCCGATCCTTTCATCAGGCTCGGTTTTAAAAAAAGTATCTATCTTACTCCTTGTAGCAACATCATAGCGATCAATGATGCTATGCTGAATTTGATCTTTAAAAATATTTGATACTACTGCTAAGATTTTCTTATGAGCAGATGTATAGATAGCAGCTGCAGTCATTAGTCCATTGATTTTTAGCCATTCTTCTGGCTCTTGAAGAACAAATCTTCCCCGCTCTTCATTAATTGATAATTTAAGAATAGAGGGTCCAAAATTTAGGAGCGCTAGGTTTTTTTCATCGAGGCATAATAGACCTACTAGATAGTTTACCTCGTATACCACATCGGCAATCTCTTGAAGACCAGAGAGTAGAGGGTTAAATTTGTAGATACTCACATAGTTTTTAACAGCCACAGCTAAGTGTTGCGAATTGATCCAGCAGACTTGACTCGGCTTAAAATGAGTTTTTGAAAATCGTATATCATAGATAAAGCGCTGGTCAAGAAGATGACAAGAACTGAAGAGTTCTTCTAAAGCTTTTTGACAAAGATGAGAGCAAGAGCTTGCTTGAATAAGTTTGAGAAAATTTCTGGCGGCTTCCTTATCGCTTGTCTCAGTTGTTTTGATTGCTTCAGCCATGTTTTGAGCGATTTCGGCAATACATATTGAGAGATCTTTTTGCTCCGAAGTTGTAAAAATTTCCGTGTATGGCGCCGCTGAATGGAGTTCTTTACGTTCTTCAATTTTAGCAGATACAAGTTTTACCAAGATTTGTTCGTGTGTTAAGTCGTGAGAGTCTTGCATACCTTGCTGAAAAAATTGTGGGAATTGGCCTAACTCAACTTGCCGTGCAAGAGCTTTCAATTCGTCATCATCAAGTGCACATAGAATTGCATTTACAATTGTAGTGAGATTCCACTGTTGAGCAATAAAGAGTACATTGGCTATATCAATGTTTTCATTCCAGATAGTTTGGATGAAATAGGTAAGTCGTTCTCGGATTTTGATTTTTTTTGATTGATAAATGAGAGAGTTGCGGCTTTCGAATTCATATGATGTGTAAATTAGCAGCACAAAAAAATCGAGAGAGTGTTCATCAAGAGATTTTGAAAAAATAATTTTTGGATCTTTAAAAGAATCAAGGTGCTTGAAAGGTGGAATCCAGCCTATAATAGTTTTCGCAATTAGATCTTCAGGCCCGGCATATTGGTAGCTATTTTCACGATGGAGAACATAACTCTCTTTTAAAGAGTTAGTCTTTTGGAGCAATTCTTCCCTGTGTTCAGACATCTTCCACCAGACAGCGGCATCCAAAAATAGAATAAGCGCTTTCAGTTTTTGGTGTTGAATGAGGCGAGTTATATGAAGCTCATTTAATCCCAGAGCGTTGATAACGTGCTCTGGCAAGCAATTCTTAAGAAAGGATTGTGAGTTAATGCTTTGAAAAAGTTCTCTGATTGCCGAATGAATGTCTTTGGCGGCGGCCTCTGTTACTTCCCTTGCGCTTCCTATGATTTGTGTCTTTTCCATTGAATAGGTTGACAGCACGAGAAGATATATACAGCTCAGAGAGATTGGTTTTATAGATCTTTTCATTTCAGTCCTAAGGTTTGTTATTATCTTAACCGTACGCAGATTTCTCCTGACTGTCAATCGGCTGCATTTTGAGGGGCCTCGTGGTCTATTAAATTTTGAGTTCTTTTGCAAAAGCATAACTAATGAATTCAAGCGGTTCTGTTTGCTTATATGCTGCTTCCTCATGCGAAAGTTTCAAGAGTTTTTTGCCACCATCGTGCGTGAGCTGCCTTATATACGCCAGTACTTCTTTTTCGGAATCTGAAAAGAAGGAAAGTTCTGCATTCTTGGAGGCTTTAAAAGTGTGATGGCCAGCTGGTATCAGTATTCTTTCGTTTAAAAGATGTTTCAGCAAATTTTGATATTGATCTGGGCAGGGGCCATATTCTAAATGTATATATCGGGTGCCAGTAATACTGGTACCGTAACGTTTAAAGTGCTCAAAATCAGCATAAAAAAGCGCTTTGTTCAAAAAAAGAGCGCTGTTTGTGCTTGTTACTAAATAGCGCACTGCTTGCTTAAAAAGTTCAAGACTAAATCGTTTGTTGCCGCTAAACGTATCAGGCAGACTATTTTTCCAGCGAACTTCAAGTGCATTTAATTGAGCGTAGGCTTCATCGCATTTTAACCTTATATGGTCATCTTGCACGACATCCTGCACAAAATAGGTTTCCCATCGTTTAATGCTTGCCTCGCCAACTTTTAAATAGTGAGCAAATGCTGACTGTGACATGCCTAGAGCTGATCGAAATTTAATAATATGCTCAGAGGTGAGCAATTGATGTCTGGTACGGTATTCATCTGCTGCTAAACGGCGAAGTATGCTCATCTGGGTCGAATCCATTAAAGGAGTTTGGCATTGGGTGCATACAAAAGCTGGGGCAACCACATCTACTGTTTCTCCTTTAATTTCAGGAGAAAAGCGAACATTTTTTGTTTCAAAATTACTATTGTTGCAATGTAAGCACATCGATTTATTCATATGAATGCTTGGCCCTCTTTAATTGCCTAACGCTCAGCAGCTTGTTTTCTAAAAAGCAGAAAGTCTTTCTTGCATTATCTTCTTTATTGGTATTAAATGATACCGAAGATGAGATTCATGTCAAGAAAATTAAACAAATTGTCCCCAGGGCCTTTACAGGAGTATCTATTTTTATATATACTTTAATAAGAAATCAGTAGAGGAGATATATATGAAAACAACCAAGAAAATGTTTAAACATGGAGGTAGCCTTGCAGTGGTTGTTCCATCCGAGTTCGCACAAAATGTGTATTCTCAAGAGGTGACCGTAGAAGTGGTATTTAACGAACATAATATACCATCGCTTATCATAAAACCAGTCGATGAGCTAGATACTATAGAAGAAGATCCGGTGTTTGCTCTCTTTATACAGGCTATCTACAATCACGCTATGGAGAACCCAGAGGTGCTCAAAGATGGATCCTCCATTTGGAATGAGCATGTTGAAAAGCTACTAGAAGGAGTAGAAATCGATGATGATTAATAATTATAAAATAATGTTTCATACCTTTTTTATAGAACGCGTTACAAGGCTGATTAGACAAGTGGAAAAATTGCGCGCACTACTACCTTTGGAAGAGTATAGACAACATGAAGTAACAAAATTATTGAAGCGCATCACGCAAGCTTATCTAAATACTATTCCTCAAGATCCTAATCATCGTGATTACTATCTCACAGGTACTCTCTCAAAATTCCGACGATACAAAAAAGGGCTGCAAAGATTCCGTCTCCTTTTTGGCTTTGCAAACAAACCTCCGCTTATCGCTTATCTTTATATCAATGATGCAGATCATTTACGCAGTGATGGAAGCAAAAATGATCCTTACAAGGAATTTTATGACCTGGTAAATAAGGGAATATTTAGCCACAATCCTCACGACAATGCCATGAAAAAATGGCTTTCAGAGACTCTTAGCGGTAATTAAGATTTATAGCTAACATTTTTTGTACAAAACCATAGAAAAACTCTTGCTAAGCTATTAAAAGGAGGACTTGTACTCGTCCAACTCACTGTGCATCAATGCTTCCCTAAGTTTTATATAAGGCTCAGCGTTTTCTGGTCTTAAAAGTCTTTCAATTTCAATTCGTTCGCAAAACCCGTCACTAAAAGCGAGATCAATAGTATCATAATAGCGATTGAGTGAACGCAGAGTGATATTGATCACGGCTGCCTGCGGTAACCGCTCAATAGTTTTAATAACGGACTTCGTTTGAAGGTCATAGACTTCTAGGAAGCCAATCATCTTACCAAAATGCTGATAGCCTACACCTAAAAGTAGATAGCGATCGTCAAGAAGAGATACAGCACTGAGAGGGGGACAGTCCCGAAGCAACATCGGTTGACGCTTACCAATAGCATATATGCTGAGTGTTGCTCGACCATTGTTTGCCCAGCCATCAGGACTCTTCTCTTTGCCAAAAGCAATAGCGATGCGATCCTTAGATAAGAATTGTAGAAGATGCACTTCTTCTCCTGCAAGAACATAATCGCACACAACATCTCCAGTAGCACTATTCCATATCCTCACGTGGCTATGATCTCTTGCTTTTCGACTGATTCCTGCGGCGATATACGTATCGTTCGCTATAAGTGCGTCAATATGTTCACCAAATTCTGTTTTAAAAAAGGTATCTATTTTGCTCCCGCTAGCGACATCATACCGCTCAATAACACTCTGCTGTGTTTGATCTTTGATACTAACTGATGCTACCGCTAATATCTGTTTATCTGCGCATGTGTAAGGAACATCGGCCGTTATTCTGCTATTAATGGTAAGCCAGTCAGTAGTTTGGGAGATAAATCGCCCATCTCCTAAAACCATTTTATACATATGTCCCTGTGCTTCAAGGGGTTTTTGGCTTACGAGTGCGAGATCTTTATCGCTCAAGCGAATAATGTTTTGTATTTGGGCATCTATAAAGACATTATCTATTAAGTTCTCTCTAAAGTCCCACGTGGCAAAATCATTCCGAACAAGTCTAAATAATCCAAAGTTTTTTCTGGAGCATTTTGCTAATAAAGATTCATCAATCCAGCAGATCTGGGTGGGTTTGAATTTTCGAATGTCTCTCGAAAAACTGACTCCAAGGAGCATGCATGATTGCAGGAGCTTTTCTAATTTTTTTTCGCAAAGGTTCGCACAAGGGCTTTCCGATACCATGTGAATAAACTCGCGTGAAGCACGTTTTTCCTCTATGGTTGTAGCTTTGATTGCATCGAGCATCCCTTTTGTTATTGATGTAATGCAGCTTTCAAAGTCTCGATGCTCAGGACCTGGGAATAAGGCATAATAATTGGTTGCATAGGTCGATCGGGCTTCTTGCCGTTCGTTTATTTTAGCAGATACAAGCTTTAGGAGGATTTTTGCATAGACAAGGTTGAAATCTGGATCTTTTTTATTCTGAAGATCGAGCTGCACTATGGTTGACAATTCAAGCCCTCGCGCTAGCATTTTTAATTCATCATCATCAAGAGTACAGAGGATAGCACATACAATGGTTTCAAGATTCCATTTCTGCGCGATAAGAAGTACTTGTGCAATATCTATCTCTTCTGTCCATGTGGCTTGAATAAGCTCCGTAAGCCATTCTCTGTGGCGGATAAAAAGGAGACCAGGATCTGTTTCCAGTTTAAAGCCCCACGTTGCTTCAAAGTAAGACTTATAGATAAGAAGCACGAGAAAGTCGAGGGATTTTGCATCAAGAGATTCTCCAAAAACAATCTTTTGATCTTTAAAAGAATCAACATGCTTGAATCCAGGTATGCAGTG
>PRDV01000072.1 GCA_003174035.1 Candidatus Babelota bacterium | reverse complement strand
TAACGAGGGATATACAGCGCTCCATTTAGCGGTGAATTGTGGAAGGTTTGCAACGGTAAAATGCTTACTGCGCTGTGGATTGCAGATCGAGGCGCTCGATAAAAATGGTAGCAGTCCATTGCATATAGCCTGTCTTGCGAATCAACGTTTAATTGCACAATTGTTGCTTTTACAAGATGCAAATAAGGAGGCAAAGGATAATGATGGGGCAACCCCGCTACACCTTGCCTGCAGAGGCGGATTTTGGGACATCGTTGAGTATTTAATGAGCCAGGGTGTGAATAAAGAAGCGAAAGATAACAAGGGTCGCACTGCGCTTCATTTAGCGACTATATTTGGCCATGATCTTATCGTGCGGCTTTTAATTGAAAAGGGGGTAGACAAAGAATCCTTAAATTTGGCGAAAGAGACACCCCTCCATACATCGATTATATACAAAAAAATGCATCTTTTAGATTATTTGCTTAATAAGGGAGCTAACAAAGAAGCGCGTGATGAAAAATTGAGAACACCATTACATGTTGCCATTGCTTATGCTCAAATACCTATGATCGAGTATTTACTTGCCAATGGAGTAGATAAAGAAGCTCAAGATGAAGCGGGTCGAACCCCTTTTCATCGTGCATGCTTATCCGGAAATGTAGATCTTGTAAAATGCTTGCTCAAAGCCGGAGTTAATAAGGAGGCACGAGGAAAGAGCGGTTGGACGGGCTTTCATTGGGCAAGTAAATTTGGAAATATCGAAGTTATAGAGTTTTTGATTAAAGAAGTTGCTCTTAAGGATGAGCCAGATGAGCAGGGTTGCACGCCTTTGCACATTGCTATAGAGGACCGACAGGAGTCAGCTGCACGCTGCTTGATAAAGCATGGCGTAACTATTGAGGCAAAAGATAAAAAGGGGCGCACACCGCTCCATAGAGCAATTAGTGGAAAATTAACCGACTTTGCTAAGTTTTTGCTCTATAAGGGCGTTAACAAGCAACTAGCTGATAATGAGGGTAAGACGCCCTTATTCTTGGCAATTGAGCAAGATAACGTTGACATCGTTCGGTGTCTCATTGAAAGCAAAGTTCCCATTCAATCGGCGGATAGGGTATTAGCAAAATCGCGTAAAGATAAAGAGATTTTAGCTTTATTAGGAGAAAGCGCTTAGGCCTGGGAAGATTTAGTGACGAGCTCCTTTTTTTTAGAGAATGATAGTTCTCAGCTGCAGCGCCGTCTTATTCACTATGTTTTTAAGTGTTGGAAACTGTGATGGTCTCTGATTTCAGAGCGCAAGACTGATGTAAATTTTTTTATTGTAATATTGATTTTTATTTTTTATCCTTGCTATACTAAAAGTTAGAGATTATAACTAATGTAAAGGAGTAATGCAATGAAAAAATTATCTGTCTTTTTCCTACTTATATCTACCGAGATTTTTTCTCAGGACATAACAGACATTGATGTTAGTGATTCGCGTGTTGAATCGATAGAGATTACTTTTCGTCCAAATTTGATGACGAGAATGCATTCTGATATTCCCTTATTAGTCCCATCATTGACGATTATTAGGGGCAATGAATGGCCTAAAGGAAAGGTAAAACTATCTGAGCCTTTTAATGTTCAACCTTTTACGGGCATGAGTTTGGATGTATTCGTGAGAGCTGGCAATAATACAAAGTTGATTTCAGCCCGTGATTTGATAAATCGGAAACTTGTTTTAACGGTGAAAGATAAGGAAGTTAAGCTTCAATAAGGGCACATAATTTTTTACTCACGACCTTTATGACGTTGTATTTAATGTCATTAAGGGAATTGTTATGCCGCAGATTATACCGTCACCGCCTGTGTCGGTTGTGAAGAAGCTTTCGCCGTCTGGGGAGAACTGAGCATGACGAGCTTTAATGTTTAATGGTACCAGTACTTTATTGTGTATATCGAACAGATAGACATAATAGCCGCTGATGAAGAGGATATGATTGCCTGAAGGATGTATAGAAATCTTTTGAATAGCAGCAGGAAAGTATCCTTCAATATCTGGTAATTGATAAAAACTTAAAAATAAAGTCAGTAGGCCGCTTTCTAGGTTCCAGAGAAATATCTTACCTTTATGTGTACCTATAAGGACATGGTGTTGATCAGGACAAAAGGCTGCTGAATCGATTGCGCCGTCCTCTGAAGATAATTTAAGATTTTGCTTGACGGTATTTCTCTTGGTATCGAAAACCGAAATTGTCTGTGCAGGACCTGCGGTAAGTACATATGAGTTATAGGGGCTAAAGAGAAGAAGATCCAGTGAGTATCCAAATCGTGAATCATCCTCACTATAACGCCTTACGAAAACTTGATCTTCGCTGTGTTCAGCAATAAGAAAAGGTTTGGCTGCGACTTCTATTTCCTTTTCTGCAGAATTCATAATTTTTTCAAAAAACCCTTCTAGAGGGAAAAGATACGCCTTTCTTCCCAGGTTGCCGACTAAAAACTTCTTATCCTCACTTATAGCTGCTCCCCGAAAAGAGGGTGTTTGACCGGAACTGAGAGTAACTTTTTTTACCAATTGTCGGGTCTTAATTTCCCATATAAGAACTTTGCCCTCAAGAAAGGCAAAAGCATATTTTTCATTATTAATAAAACCTACTGCCGTATCCCCAGGGCGTAGCAACGGATCCCTCTCAAGTTCTATGCTGGATGGTTCGTTGCTTGCAAGATCCCAAATGAGCGCTCTTCGGGAAACAGCAAAAAGATGACGAGGAGTTGAATCAAAAGCTAGGCCGGCTATTTCATCCCAACAATAATAGCCAGGGATTATTTTGCGCTGGTCAAGAATGATATAGTTTTCAGGTTTATGAGCGTCACTAATAAGATTCGCAAGATATAATTCTTTTTTTATAAAGAGATAGTCTTCATAAAGGCCGCTATAGAAGTTGCCTTTTGCTATTTCTTCCAAAGCTTGTTCATTTGTAAAAATACCGTGATGGGTTTTATTGATTTTTTCAGCATTTTCTCCGATGAGCTTCTTCGCAAGCGTAATTAAGCACATTTTTTTTAATGATATTATTGTAGGAGATTTAAAGAATGGAGGAAACTCTGAAGCGCAAAAAGCATTATAAGTTCTACCTACTGATGGATCAATTGAGCGAGAGTACGTTAGAGGAATGAATTCCGATGTGCTTATATAATTGGAAAACAAAAAAAGAAGAGAACCGCTACTACAAATTATCAATTTCCGTACCACATGCAGCCTTTATATTTTTGAATGTTACCCGGAATCTATGATTCACAAAAAAATATACACCAAAAAAACTAAAGGTGCTATGAAAAATAAGTGATTGGATGGAAAAGTTTTTGCTATGAGCCAACCGGGAATTATGCTAGGCTATATAAGCCAGTTAATCTCTGTTTTGAGGATACTTCATGAAATTAATACCCATAGGCGTTAGTGATTATAAAAAGCTTATCGAAGGTGGGTATTACTACGTTGACAAAACATTGCTTATCGAAGAAGTTTTGAAATCTGGGGAAGTTGTGCTTGTCACCAGACCGCGGCGTTTTGGTAAAACGTTGAATTTATCAATGCTTCGTTATTTTTTTGAAAAAAGCGACCAAAACAATGAACACCTGTTCAATACAACCGCTATTTGGGATTATCAAGAATATCGGGAATGGCATGCACAGTATCCTGTAATTTTTTTAAGCTTTAGAAATATTAAAACATCCAATTGGCAAGGTTGTTATGAGCAGTTTGCTTTTACCATTTATGAAGAATTTAATAGACACCGATACCTGCTTGAAGCTTCATTAGAGCCGGAAGAAAAAGAAATCTTTCAAATAATTTTGAGAAGAAAGGCTTCGCCGACAGAATTAGCCAATAGTCTTCAATTTTTAGCAAAGCTTTTGGAGCGGCATTTTCAGAAAAAAGTTATTGTCCTTATCGATGAATATGATGTCCCTATACAAACGGCCTATCTTCATGGGTTCTATCCGGAAGCAATAGAGTTTTTAAAATCGCTATTAACAGCCATTTTGAAGGATAGTACCATACTTGAAAAGGGTGTTATTACTGGAATATTAACGCTTGCTAAAGCCGGTATTTTCACAGATCTTAATAACCTCGATGTTTTTAATCTTACGCATCAACCTATGGCTGATACCTTTGGCTTTTCAGAGGAAGAAGTCCACCAGCTGCTTGATTATTATGGCATTCAAAAATCCGAGGAATTGATCAAGGCTTGGTATGACGGATATACGTTTGGCACCATGCCGGGTATTTTTAACCCGTGGTCAGTGTTAAAGTGCGTTAAGGCTAAGGGTGCATTAGATATGTACTGGGTAAACACAAGTGACAACATTTTGGTGAAAAAATTGATAGCCCGCGCATCGATTGATATCAAATCTGATCTCGAGATGGTAATATATGATAAAGCTGTGGAGCAGCCAATTAATGAATCAATAACTTTTCCAGATCTTGATCATCGATCGGAACTCGTCTGGAGTTTGCTTCTTTTTACGGGATACTTGACCTATCGCAGTTGCGAATTCACTGAAGGAAAAAAAATGTGTTCGCTGATTATCCCAAATCAAGAAATTCGGTATCTCTATATCCAGATGTTGAGTAATATTTTTCAAGAATCAGTGCTCGGTGGCCAGGTTGAAAACTTGCTTAAATCAATAACTTTAGGCGATACAGATATGTTCTCAAGGCTTTTACAAAGTTTTGTGCTCAACAGCATGAGTGCCTATGATTTGCCTAGTAATGAGCCAGAAAAAAGCTATCACTTATTTGTGTTAGGACTCCTTGTAGCATTGAGTGATAGTTATGAGGTTAAGTCTAATAGAGAAAGCGGTTTAGGCCGCTATGATATTATGCTTATTCCCAAAAAAGAGCACAACCCAGCAGTGATCATGGAATTTAAAATAGTACGGCCTGGCGAGACTCTTGAAAGCGCGGCACGAAAAGCACTAGATCAAATACATGAGAAACAGTATGCTCAGGAATTGAGTGCCAAAGGAATTGCTTCTATTATAGAATATGGCATTGCATTTGAAGGTAAATCTATCTATATTAAATCAAATCAGTTGGAGCACTCTAAATAAGTTTGGCCTTACCCATCTAGGAGTCAATATACCATTGAGCAGATATTCTTGTTCTCATGACTGTGAGATTGATCTCGGGTTTATTTCTTGATCTTCGGCTAATTGTATTTAGCTTTGTTCTATGTTATTCTATTATTATAAAATTAATTCTAACGGCAAAGATTTTTTTGCTTGATTAAGTGCAAATTAGATCCTACATGCGGATGAGGATAATCATTTAGACAAGAATTGAAACCGGTGATAAGTCAAAAATAGATATAATCATATGAAGGAATTTTATGAAGAATAGTACATTACTGGTTGCTGGCTGCATGAGCTCGTTTTTCAATGTGAGCATACAAGGTATGGATTTAACAGTTAGACAGCTTTCAGCATTAAATATCACTTATGGCAAATTCGATATACCCAGAAGTGTAAGTATGTCTCCAGTAAGCATACTCCCAGGTGAAACAATTTCATTCAATCCTGCACTTTTTGTTGCAGCGCGCTATGGATTATTATTAGAAAGTACCATCCAGGATCTTAAAAACGGTGTTGGGCTTACTGTGCGTGATTCTAAGGGCAGAACTGCATTGCACTTTGCTTCTCGGTATGGACATGCGAACATAGCGGAACTGTTTTTAAAGCACGGTGTATCTCCAGATGTTCAAAGGAGTTATGACTGGTATGCGGACACAGGGATTACTCCGTTACATGAGGCCGTTCGGGGCGGCCATGTGGCAACCGTAAAAGTATTGGTAGCAAGAGGAGCGTCTCTCCACGCTAAAACGGAAGAAGGATTGACCCCTTTATTTTTAGCGCTAAAAAAGAAACAAGTAAACAAAGATTTGATTCTTGCATTAGTACCAAACAAAGGGATGCTCGAAGATCAAGTCCTTGGCTTAACGCCTTTGCAATTTGTAGTTTTATATGGTCAAGTTGAAACGATGAAAGTACTGATCGAAGCGGGTGCTGATATTAACGATAAAGGAAGTAAGGGAAGTACACCACTTCAGCTAGCAGTGATGATTGGTGAAAAACCAATGGTAGAGTATTTGGTGCTTAATGGTGCTGATATACATGCACGGAGCTCCGATGGGTGGATTCGGGAAGGCGGAGAAACTGCTCTTCATATTGCCGCTGGGCGCGGTTTTGTAGATATTGTTGAATTTTTAGTTTTACATGGAGCTGATGAAAACCTCAAGACAACGGGATTATTGGGAGGCAATACGCCTTTGCTTGTGGCTACTGGCAAAGCCAGGGTTTATTTGGAAAAATTACAGGCTCGACGGGAAG